>NZ_JBFUBG010000075.1:0-34057 GCF_056405875.1 Rhizobium sp. P1_E6
CTGATGGTCGCCTCGTTCCGCTTGTAGTAAGTCCATTGGCCTATGCGTTTGACTTCTACCAGGCCCGCCCGTTGGAGCGTTGCAAGATAATCGGATACCGTTGACTGCGACAGTCCGACACCTTCCTGTATGCTACTGACGCAGACCCCTACCGTATGAACGTCACCTTCATCCTGCGGAGGGAAGTTCTTCACGGGATCCTTCAAACCCTGGACGATTTCAAGGCGTGTTCGATTTGAGAGGGCTTTGAATATCTCGAGCAGTTCCATACACAAACCATATCGGTAATTAGCGATATGTCAATACGGTAAATGACGGACCGAAATTGTGGTTGGATGGCAGGAGAGAACTGCTTCAAGCCCCGATCTTACGACCGAAACGGGCTCGCAGGTTCGATCCCGTTCAAGAGTACTCGAACAATCAGCGCTCGGGAATTCGGCTACCGAGAACAAACTTATAGCGCTCCGGTCGAATAAAGAATTCAGACTTTTCGGCGCAGGCGCCGTTATCGAAATACGAGGTTCGCTCGAGCACTAGCAGGCCCGTATTTTCCGCCGCTCCGATCAGCGACGTTATCCGAGACGAGACAGCACGCGCCCCGATGGCAATCTCGGCGGAGACAATGTCGGCGCCTGCTTTGTCTTTGAGGAGTGCATAAGTCGGTTGCTGTTCGGCGATCTCGCGCTCTAGCTCCGACATGAAAGCCGGCAACAGGCTTCGGCCAAATGCAATTGGTTCATCATTCACCACATGAAGCCGCTCCAGAAGTGCGCATGTCGTTCCAAACAGCGGGATGAAAGCAGATGGCGTTTCAAAGGCGGTAAATGTCACTTACACCTGCGACGACACGTTCTCACTGGTGTCGCTGGTCTCGGCCGGTCTCGGCATCGGTTTCGTGCCGGAATGGACGCAGGATCTGCCGAACCGCGGCTTTGAGCTGAAAAAGGTGAGGGGGGTCGATTTCAAGATCGGGTTTGGTGTCGCCTGGAACCGGGAAGACCCGACCGCCTCGCGTGATGACATCATCGATATCGCGCGATCGCTGGCGCGGCCGGGCAGGTAAGGTAAGGGCGGGGCCTTGTGCCAATTTGGGGTGCCGCGAGGCGGCAATTGATGCACTTAGTAAGTCGTTCTTCCGCCGCTAAGATCGAATGTGGACGCCGTCGTGAACGAGTTTTCCTCCGACAGGAGCCATACCGTCATCGCCGCGATCTCCGTAAGTTCGGCGAAGCGATCTCGCGGAATCCTGACCAGCATGTATTCAATGAATTCGGGCGTCAGGCCATCGAGTATCGGCGTCTTCGCTGTCGCGGGCGTAATGGCGTTGACGGCAATTCCGGTCTTCGCAAGCTCTTTGCCCAAAGACTTGGTGAAGCCAAGCACGCCTGCTTTGGCAGCACTATAGGCCGCGATATTCGGGTTGCCTTCTTTTCCGGCCACAGATGAGATATTGACGATCCGACCGTAATTGCGTTTCAACATGACCGGCACAACGTGGCGGCAGCAGTTGAATGTGCCCGTCAGGCAACCGTCTACGACACTGCGCCACTCCGAGACATCGTATTCGATCGTCGGTTTGACCTTTCCCGTAATCCCTGCCGAATTCACCAGGCAATCGATCCTTCCGAAGACCTCCTCTGTCGCCGACGCCGCGCTGCCGATGAGCTCGAAATCTGTTACGTCGACCTCGAATGCGCGGGCATTCAGTCCGAGTGTCCGGGCACTATCGGCCAAACGACTGCCATTTGAATCCCAGAGAGCAACTTTCCCGCCGGACTGGATCACCCTTTCGGCGATGGCATAACCTATCCCCTGTGCCCCGCCGGTGATGACGGTCACCCTGTCTTTCAAGTCAATCGAATTCATAAAGCGCTCCTCCAGCACGTTCTGAATACACCCGCAGAATTGAACAGAACAAACCTCATTTCGGTCCCTGCCTTGAAATCAAAACCTGGCAGGAAAACCGCAGTCAAAGCGGATGTGTCACGATCCTAGCGATCTGCCGACATCTCGCCAGCGCAAACTCGACCTTCCCCCGGAAAGCGTTCATCGAGTTGTCGGGAGGGAGGGGACCGCCGACATGCTCGAGAGAAAGCGTTGCCCCTCATCAAAGAAATCAGAATAGTATGCGTGATGCGTGAAAGTTGAGATCCTCGGCGGCCGGTCGAGGAAATCGCGGCGACTGTCCAGGACGTGCGTCGTGCGGATTGGAAAAACTGACGAGCGTGTTGGCGCGTTCAGGCCAGAAGCATTGATAATGGCTGAGCGTCGGTTCGAATCTTCTCAAGAGCGTAAATTGAGACCTCACCATCAGTTTGACAAACTTTGCCATCAGCAAGTATCGTGAGGCAAAAGGAGACCCCAATGGCGACGATGAATGTATCTCTGCCAGCGCCCATGAAAGACTGGGTCGAAGCACAGGCCAAGACAGGTCGATACTCAAACGCGAGCGATTATGTCAGGGACCTGATCCGTAGAGACCAGGCCCGTACGGATAAGATTACCGAGATGCAGCGCTTTGTCGACGACGGGATTAGAAGCGGAGTTGGGAGCCGTTCAAGGGACGAGTTGTTTGCTGAAGCCACCGCTCGAGCCGAGATCAGCCGTGGAAGCGCTTGATGCCATTCAGCCTTTCGATCCAAGCGGAAGAGGACGTTGTTTCCATTGCAGAAGAAGGCATCCGCATCTTCGGAGTACTCGTTGCCAAGCGATATCACGATGAGCTTTTTGCCTTGCTCGGACTCATCGCCACCAACCCAAGAATGGCGCGCGAACGCTATGAGATTTCTCCTCCTGTCAGGATCCATCCGTTCAAGGCGCACCTTGTAGTGTATCGCATCATTGAAGACGGGAGCATATTCGTGATCCGTATCCGGCACGGCCATGAAGATTGGGCGGGAGACACTTTCTAATCAATGCCTTCGCCGAATTCATAACGCGCTGGTCGCGAGTGCGAATCCGATCAAGACCGCCAACGCGCCTCAAACTGTGACTCAGTAAAACAGCTCGGGGAGCTCAGACATTGCAATGCTTCGCAACCTCACGGCTTCCGAGGCGTCGATCGATCGGTAAGGAAACCGCAGACGAGTCCCCACGGGTCCCCAATTGCCGATCGCGCTCAGCAATTTGTCGAGCGCGGCGTTCGAATACCCATGGTGCTGGCGGAAAGGAACGATGTGCCTGTCCATGAACGCACAGATCCGCCGCTCAAGATCGAGAGCGGCGTCGATATCGTCGCGCATTGAAGCCGTCCACGTCTGCGCGCCACGGGGACTGAGGCAGGCGACATTGGAAAACGAGCCTGCCGCCACACCCTCCTTCGTGCCGGTTGCGAGATGATGGCCGGGAACGAAGAGCGATAGCCCCGACAGATGTTGGCGGACTTCGGCATACCATGAGCTGTTGCCATCGGCGAGCTTGATGCCGGCAATACCGGGCACTGCCGCGCAGACGGCGCCCAGTTCCTTGGGCGTGAGGACGCGTTTTGCGTGTGGCGGATTGTAGAGAATGAGCGGAATGCCATCGGCTATTTCCGCAGCACGGCTCAGAAAATCGATCGCCTCGGCATCGGTGAGCGGCCACCAGTCCGGCAATATTACCTGAATGGCTAGGGTATCGAACTCAGAAGCGCGCCGGACGCGGTTTAGCATGATCAGCGGGTCCGGCTGGCAGGCGCCAATCACGAATGGCGTCGAGGATGCGCCGCAGCGCTCGGCTAGCAACGCTTGTATCCTGTCGAACTCCTCCTCGGTCTGGTTGTGGAATTCGCCGGCGGTGCCGTTCGAATAAATGCCGTCGACGCCGGCCTCGATGAGGATATCGATCTCCTCACTCAGCTTGTCGAATTCGATGCTGTCGTCGGCCGCAATCGGCAGAAGCAGGCTCGCCCAGTTTCCGCGCATGGCCGGATGCGACGTCTTCGCGTTCATCTCTTGTTTCCCTGTGACTTCAGTTCAGTTGAGATCGTCGCGAATGCAGGCCTTGAACTGGCCCGGCGCGACTTCCCGCAGTTGAGGAACTGCGTCGGCGCAGGCATCGAGCGCACTCGGACAGCGCGTGCGAAAGACGCAACCGCTCGGCGGGTTGGCCGGACTTGGAATATCGCCTTTGAGGATCTGCCGGTCGCGTCTGGCATCCGGATCCGGCGAGGGAATGGCCGAAAGCAGGGCGCGCGTATAGGGATGCTGCGGCCTCGCATAGAGGTCTGCGCTCGGCGCGATCTCCATGATACGCCCGAGATAGAGCACGATCACCCGGTCGCAAATGTATTCGACGACGGCGAGGTCATGCGAGATGAACAGCATGGTCAGGCCGAGCCGTTGCTGCAATTCGCGCAGAAGGTTGATCACCTGCGCCTGGATCGAGACGTCGAGCGCGGAGACCGGTTCATCGGCCACAATGAATTCGGGCGACAAGGTCAAGGCGCGGGCAATTCCGATGCGCTGGCGCTGCCCGCCGGAAAACTCATGCGCATACCGATTGATCGCATCGGCTGGCAACTCGACCTGGGTCAAGGCTGCTTGCGCTCGTTCTAGCCTTTCGCGCGCCGATCCGATCCCCTGGATCTTCAAACCTTCCGTGAGGATTTCGCCGATCGTCATTCGTGGTGACAGGCTGGCGAAGGGATCCTGGAAAATATACTGCATGCGCGGACGTTGCCGTCTCAGCGCGGAGGCGGAGAGGGCAGTGAGTTCGTTCCCGTCGAAGCGGACACTGCCTGATGACGGTTCGACCAGCCTAAGCACGGAACGCCCGATCGTGGTCTTTCCGCTGCCGGATTCGCCGACAAGCCCGACGACTTCACCCTTGCGGATATCGAAGGAGATGCCCTGCAGGATATTCAGCCGCGTGCCGCGGGAGGTATAATGTTTCGAGAGGTCGCGGACAGAGAGCAGTGGTTCGCTCATCTAGATCTCCTGCCATCTGATGCAGCGGCTGCGATGCTGCGAATTGATCTCTTCAAGGGCGGGAACCGCGGCGCGACAGGCATCGACCGCGAATTTGCAACGCGGGGCAAAGGCACACCCGCTCGGCATGTTCATCAGGCTCGGAACCATGCCGGGAATGGCAGAGAGCTTTTCACCGGCCTGTTTCATCCGCGACGCGTCACCAAGGCGCGGCATGGAAGCGAGCAGGCCCATCGTATAGGGATGCTTCGGATTGCGGAAAACCTCGCCGACCGGTCCTTCTTCGACGATCCGTCCGGCATACATCACCGCGACGCGATGGGCGATTTCGGCGACGACGCCGAGATTGTGGGTGACGAACAGCATCGCCATGCCACGCTCGCGCTGCAGCTTGAGAAGCAGATCGAGAATCTGCGCCTGGATCGTCACGTCGAGCGCCGTGGTCGGTTCGTCGGCAATCAAAAGCGCCGGATCGCAGGCCAGCGCCATGGCGATCGTGGCGCGTTGGCGCATGCCGCCTGAAAGTTCGTGCGGATACTGGCCGGCGCGGCGCCTGGCGTCCGGGATGCCGACACTTTCAAGCAATGTGACCGCAGCATCCAACGCGGCTTTACGGTTTGCACCGCGATGGATACGGATCGGTTCGGCAATCTGGTCGCCGATCGTGAAAACCGGATTGAGGCTCGACATCGGCTCCTGGAACACCATGCCGATGTCGTCGCCCCTGATCCTGCGCATGCTCTCCTCGTCGAGGGACACAAGATCCTGGACCGCGCCGGAGCGTGTGGTCAGACGGATGCTGCCGGCTGCGATCACGCCGATGTTGCGGGTGAGCAGCCGCATCACCGACAGGCTGGTCACCGATTTGCCGGAACCGGATTCGCCGACGAGCGCAAGCGTCTCGCCGGCGCCAACAGTCAGATCGATATCGTTGACCGCCGTGATCTCGCTGCCGCGGATGCGGAAGATCGTTCGCAATCCCCTGATGTCGAGTACGGGTTCGGCGGTCTGTTTCATCTGCTCGCTCAGTTCAGCAGGCCGGTTGCACGCAGGATCTCGTCGATGCGTGCCGTCTCGGCTTCGTTCAGAGAGGCGCGCGGCCGCGGCATGACGGCGGAATCGATGATGCCGAGGCTGTGCATGGCGGTCTTGAAGGCACCGATGCCTGAAGCGCCCCCGCTGACGCGACGCTGTGCGACCCAAACGATTTCGAAGAGGCGGCAAAGCCGCTCCTGCTCCTTCTTGGCGGCGACCCAGTCGCCACGCTGGGCGGCATCCCAAAGGCGCACATATCCGTGCGGATCGACATTGGCGATGCCGGGAACAACGCCATGGGCGCCCATCAGGAGGGCGTTGTCGACGACAATCTCGGAGCCGGTCATCAGGAAGACATCCTTGTGTTCGGCAAGGTCGAGAAGCGCATAGCGGAAATTACCGTCGTCACCGCTGGAATCCTTGATACCGATGATGGTGCCTTCCTTGGCAAGGGTCACGACCGTTTGGCGCTGCAGCTTGACGTGCACGCAGACAGGAATGTCGTAGGCGACCAGCGGAACATCCACCGCGTCGCGGATATACCGGAAATGATCGAGGATCTCGGGCTGGCTGGTGACGGTATAGAAGGGTGCCGTCACCACGACCGCATCGGCGCCGGCTGCTTTTGCGACCTTCGAATGAGCGATGACACGATCCGTGGTCGGATCGATGACGCCGACGATGAGCGGCACGCGCCCGTTTACCACCTTGGCGGAATGCTCGATGATTTCCCGCCGGGTCTTTTCGTCATGGAAGATGACTTCACTCGTCGAGCCCAGCACGAATACGCCGTGGCAGCCGGCATCGATCAGATGTTCCAGCACCCGTGTATAAGAGGGGTAATCGACAGTGAGATCCGGATTGAGCGGCGTGACGACGGGGGGAACAACACCCTTGAATTTGGTCATTTTCTCTTTCTTTCGATTGTCAGTTCAGTTCGGCACGTGGGTCGAAGGCATCTCTGAGGCCATCGCCAATGAAGTTGATCGCAAGCACGGCAAGAATCAGCGCGGCGCCGGGGAAGAGCCATTGCCACGGATATTGTTCGAGCACGGCCGTCGAACGGGCCGCATTCAGCATGTTGCCCCAGCTTGCCGCCGGCGGCGCGATGCCCAGGCCGAGGAAGGACAGGCCCGCCTCGAGCAGGATGGCATTGGCGATCTGCAGCGTTGCGTAGACCACAAGGATATCGATCGAGTTCGGCAGTCCGTGACGGAAGAGCAGGTGGCTAATGCCGGCGCCCATGCCGCGGGCGGCCATGACGAAGTCGCGCTCGCGTAATTCCAGCAGTCGAGAGCGGATCATGCGCGCAAGCAGCGGCCATGAAAGCAGCGAGATGACGATCACGGTCGGCCAGATGCCGGTGCCGGCGATCGAGGCAAGCACGAGTAGAAAGATCACGGGCGGCAGGGTCATCACCAGATCGACGAAACGCATGGAGACAGCATCAGCCCAGCGCCCCGCAAGCGCCGAGATGGCTCCGAAGAGAAAGCCGATAACAGCGGAAAGGGCGGTCGACGCGACGGCGACCAGGAGCGAAATCCTGCCGCCTTCCAGCACCCGTGCAAAGACATCACGGCCGACACCGTCGGTTCCGAACCAATGCGTTGTCGTCGGGCCGCTGTTCATCGCCAGAAGATCGATGTCATTCGGCCGGAAGGTCCACCACAGCGGATAGGAGAGGATCAACAGCAGTATCGGGATAGCGATGAAGATGCCGGCAACGGCGGCACGGTTGTGCAGGAAGCGTCCGAGGGCGCGGGCAAGTGGCCCTGGGCTACGGCGCTGAGGAGAACGTGCCAGCATGGTCAGCCCACCTTGATGCGCGGGTCGACGACCGCATAAGTGATGTCGGTCAGAAGATTGACGACAATAACGCAAGCGCCAATGATGAGCGTTGCCCCCATGATGACCGGATAGTCGCGGGTCTGCACAGCATCGACGAGCAGGAGACCCATGCCCGGCCAGTTGAAGACACTCTCGATGAAAATGGCGCCGCCGATTGCTAGGCCGATGGTGGAACCGACCAGCGTGACGATCGGAAGAAGCGCATTGCGCAACGCGTGTTTGGTGATCACCCAAAACTTGTGAACGCCCTTTGCGCGCGCCGTACGGACATAGTCTTGATTGAGGACTTCGAGCAGCGACGCGCGCATGTAGCGCATGATCAACGCAGCTTGCGCGACGGACAGAAGTGCGGCCGGCAGGATCAGGTGGTGAAGGAGATCGCCCACGGAGAATTCCTCGCCCGGCGTCAGCATGCCTCCTGAAGGCATCCAGTGCAGCCGCACTGAGAAAATATAAAGGCCGATCAGTGCACTGAGAAATGCCGGGCTCGATATGCCGGCGAGCGCGACCACAGACAGCGAGAGATCGGCGAAAGAATTACGGCGGACAGCGCTGATTACGCCAAAGGCGATGCCGGCGACGATAGCGAAGGCGAGTGCGGTGCCCATCAACAGCACTGTCGGACCAATCCGCGACAAAACAAGACCTAGAACCGGCTGATCGAGACGCTTGATCGAATAGCCGAGATTGCCCATCAACGCTTGCTGCAACCAGCCGAGATACTGAAGGGGCAAAGGCTGATCGAGCCCGAGCCTGCTACGCAGATCGGCAAGGTCTGATGGCGACATCGGTATGTTCGGATCGATGTAGGCATCGATCGGATCGCCTGGCGCCAGGCGCAGCATCAGGAAGATCAGCATGCTCAAGGCGATGAGCATGCCTATTCCTATAATCAGGCGTTTGAGACTGTATCGGAGCATCGTAAATCCGTCTGTCAGGGTGGCCGAAGCCACCCTTTAGCTTTGCGGAATCGCTTATTCGGCGATCGACCATTTCTGCGGATCGGCCTGATACGGGCCGCCACCCGGCGCGGGCGTCCAGACGAAATCCTTCACCTTGGCCGAGACGACACCGTAGCGGTTTGCCACCCAGAGCGTCGCCCAGGGAAGGTTCGTGTTCATGACCTTGCAGACGTCCTGATAGGCGGCAGCCCGCTTTGCACTGTCCGGCTCGGCAAGTGCGGTATCGAGCGCCTTGCTGAGGTCGGGCATGCGAACCCTGGCGACGTTCGGTCCGGCCGGAGGGATCTGGCTCTCATTGAGGCCGACATTGATGCTTCCCGCATCCGGCCCGTTCTGCAGCCCGGCGTAGACCATCTGAAACTGGGCAACATCCGGCTTCGGGTTGAGTACGATGCTGTTATAGGTCGGTGTATCGACGGCGCGGGGCACGATGTTGATGCCGACCTGGGCGAGCATCGCCTGGACAGCGGCAAGAACGTTGGTTGCAAGCGGTGTGGTGTAATAGGTCAGAAGCGTGATCGGCTTGCCGCCGTTGATCTGCTCCCAGCCCGCTTCAGTCAGAAGCTGCTTGGCCTTTTCAGGATCGTAGGCATAAGCGTCGATGCCCTGCGGGATCAACTGTTCGGCGACATAAGCGCAGTTGGCGGGCTTGGCTGCGCCGCCGTAAAGGCTCTGGATGATGGCATCGCGATTGATCGCATACATCACCGCCTTGCGGACCCGCACATCCTTCCAGATCGGAGAATCGTGGTTGAAGCCGAGATAGTTGACGACGAAAGAGTCGCCTTCGATGACGTTGAAGTCCTTGTTGTCCTTGAAGGTCGGAACGTCGTTGGAATCGACATAGGTGAACTGGATTTCGCCGGATCTCAGCGCCGCAATCGCTGCGGCCGGATTGGCGAAATAGCGATTGATGACGCGTTCCAGTGCGGGCTTGCCACCGCGATAATCGGTGTTGGCGGCAAGTTCGACATACTGATCCGAGACATATTTGGTGAACTTGAACGCGCCTGTGCCGATCGGCGTGGTGGACCACCATGTGCTTTTCGCCAGCTGGTCGGCCGGTATCGAGGAGAGCGCGTGCTCCGGCAGCATCATCACCTTGGTCATCGTATCGAGCAGACTGCCGCTCGGCGCGCTGAGCTTGATGACGACAGTATGGTCATCCGGCGCCTCGACGGACGATACGGCCTTCAGCCGAGCAGCGAGAACCGAGCCGGTTTTCGCATCCATCGCAAGGCCCATCGTGAATTTCGCGTCCTTGGCGGTGAAGGGCTTGCCGTCATGCCATTTGGCATCTGCCAGCTTGAACGTATAGGTCATCTGATCCGGGCTGACCTCGTAGGAGCTTGCCAGCGCACCGACGACCTTTTGCAGCTTCTGGTCATAGGTGATCAGCGGCTCATAGTAGACGCTGAGCCAGGTGAAGCCGGAGGTCGCGGCAAGCGGATTGAAGTTGCCCTGGAAGCCGCCGGGACCGACATCGAAGCCGCCGGACAGAGTGGCGGCCTCGGCCCGGGTTGCGACACCCGAAGCGACAAGAGCCGGCACGGCAACCGTCGACAGTATGGCGCCAAGCGCGATAATGGATAATCTAGACAGTCTTTTCATGTGTTCCTCCCACGTTTGAACTTGTCTTGTTGTTGGCAATCACCCGGGCAATTCCCTCGTAGTGACGATCCAGACGCCTGCGCGCCTCCTCCAGATCCTTTGCCTCGATCGCATCGACGATCGCGGCATGATCACGCCAGGTCGCCATTGGATCGGCATTGTCGAGGTTGACGAAATCCGACGCCTTGTAGAAGGCGAGCCAGAAGACATCGATCAGCCGCACAAGGGTTTCATTGTCCTGGCAGCGAAACAGCAGCCGGTGGAACAGCTGATCGTCCTCGGCGAAAGTTTCCCCGCGCTCGGCATGCGTGCGCATACGATTGACGGCCGCACGCAACTCGGCGATGTCTTCCTCGCCGATCCTCTCGATCGTCTTGCCGATCAAGCCCACCTCAAGTGTGCGGCGGATTTCGATCACTTCCTCGATCTGTCGCAATGCCCCGCCAAGGCCGTAGGCGAGGTTGTCGAGAAGTGGCTCGAAGGAGAAGGCCTTCACGAAGATGCCAACACCGCGCCGCGTCTCCAGGACGCCGAGTGATTCCAGCGCCTTGATGCCTTCCCGCAATGAATTGCGGCTCACGCCGAGCTGGGTGGCGAGCTCTCCCTCGGCCGGCAGCAGCGTCCCCGGCGCCAGGCCGTTGTCATGGATATAGGCGCGCAGGCTTTCCTGCACGGATACATGCAGCAGCGGTGCGCGTGTCAGCGGCTTCATCGATTTCAACGCCATGCCTGATCTTCTCTTCGCTTCCCCGATAGGATGAAAGCTGCATATCCACTTGTAGGATATCTGTCAAATGGGCAAGTTTGAATTTCCGGGTTAACTCCGATCGGCRGCCAGGGAATTGCCCTCGCACATTAATACCAGTATAGATCCAGACGGGTTGCGCAGAAAAAATTTGAGGGCACCGGAAAAGTCATGGCTACGGATGAACTGATCGACGTGATCGGCAGGGAATTACAGGCATCGGCATCCGATCTGCCGCTCTACAAGCGGCTGAAATTGGCGATGGAAACTGCGATCCTCTCAAATACGCTCAAGGCCGGTGCCGTTTTGCCGGGAGAGCGCGTGCTTGCGGAGACGCTGTCGCTCTCGCGCGTGACGATACGCAAGGCATTGGCGCTGCTTGAGGCAGAGGGCTTCCTCAATCGTCGCCACGGCTTCAAGACCGAGGTCGGATCGCGTGTCGAAAAGTCTCTTTCCACGCTTACCAGCTTCTCGGAAGACATAATTGCACGTGGGCTTACTCCCGGATGTATTTGGCTTTCCAAGCAGATAAGCCGGCCTTCTCCCACGGAAATGATGGCACTCGGGGTTGCTGGAAACAGCAACATCCTACGCATGAAGCGCATTCGCACGGCCGATGGCGTGCCAATAGCAGTCGAGATATCGACTGTCCCGGTCCGCTTTATCCCTTCGGCGAATCTGGTCGGCGACTCCCTCTACCAAGCGCTGGAGGCGCGCGGTTTTCTTCCCCAGCGCGCCGTTCAGCGCATGCGTTCGCGGGCGGCCTCAGCGGAGGATGCGCAATATCTCGATTGCGATGCCGGGGCACCTCTGCTGATGACGGAGCGCCGCTGCTTCCTTGGCGATGGTCAGATCGTCGAATATTGCGAGAGCCGCTACAAGGGCGACGTTTACGACTTCGTGTTCGAGCTGACGCGATGATACCAGTTATAAACTGGTTGTAATCTGGTACTTTCCAATTATCGTGATGCTGAAAGGGAGTGTCACGATTGCAGCGCGACGACATCAAGAAAAGCCTTATCGTTTCCTGCCAGCCGGTTCCCGGCGGGCCAACGGACACCGCAGAATTCGTCATCGGATTTGCGAGAGCCGCCGTCGACGCCGGTGCAAAGGCATTGCGGATCGAATCTGTCGGCTACGTAAAAGCTGTACGTCCCGCCGTGAACGTGCCGATCATCGGTATCGTCAAGCGCGATCTCGATGACAGCCCCGTGCGGATCACGCCCTTCGTTGCCGATGCCGAAGCTCTGGTCGATGCCGGCGCCGACATCGTCGCCTTCGACGCCACGGATCGTGTGCGGCCGGCGTCCGTCGGGGCTCTGGTGAAGGCGGTCAGAGCACGCGGCAAGCTGACAATGGCCGACTGCTCGAGCCTTGAAGATGCGCGGAGCGCCTTGGCGGCCGGGGTCGACTTCGTCGGCACGACGCTTTCCGGCTATGTCGGTGGGCCTGAACCGATCGATCCGGATATCGACCTGATCACCGCGATGCGCACGCTCACACCTTATGTCATTGCCGAGGGCCGCATCCGCACGCCTGAGCAAGCGGCAAGCGCAGCCGAAGCTGGGGCTTTCGCCGTGGTCGTGGGCTCGGCGATCACGCGTACCGAACACATCACGTCGTGGTTCCGCGATGCCGTTGCTACGGCCTATGATGCCGACGGTACGCAAACGACCCTTGCCATCGATATCGGCGGCACGAAGACGATGGCAGCGCTGGTCAGAGGCAGCGAAGTGCTGGATGAAATGACGGTGCCGACAGCACGGGAGGCTGGTCCCGATACTTGGCTTGCCGCGATCGCCAGCTCTGCTCGATCATGGGCCGATCGCTATTCCCGCGTCGGCATTGCGGTTACCGGCTTCATCCAAGACGGTTGCTGGTCTGCGCTCAATCCGGCAACGCTCGGGATTCCCGACCGATACCCACTGGTTGACAAGGCAAGGATTGTTTTCGGCAAACCGGCTTTTGCGATCAACGATGCACAGGCGGCGGCTTGGGGAGAGTATCGGTTCGGTGCCGGCGAGGGTGGGGATCTGGTATTCCTCACCATCTCGACCGGCATCGGCGGCGGCATTATCGTCAATGGTCGTGTATTGACCGGGCTTGCCGGCCATTTCGGGCTGATCCGCGGTCCGTCCGCGGGGCAATCGCCACTTGAAGATCAGACGTCCGGCCGGTGGATGGCTGCCGAGACCTCAAAATCAGGGCATCCGGGAACTGCCGCCGAGGTTTTCGAACATGCCAACAAAGGCGAGGCTTGGGCTGGCGCGATCGTCTCGCAATCGGCATTTCGTGCGGCTACGCTCTGCCG
Source organism: Rhizobium sp. P1_E6 (assembly GCF_056405875.1). Lineage (NCBI taxonomy): Bacteria > Pseudomonadati > Pseudomonadota > Alphaproteobacteria > Hyphomicrobiales > Rhizobiaceae > Rhizobium > Rhizobium sp. P1_E6. The sequence continues at coordinate 13,420 of NZ_JBFUBG010000075.1, forward strand.
TGACATCCAGATGATGCTCGATCCGAAACGTATCGTCATCGGCGGCGGTATCGGCCTTGCAGCGGGTTATATCGATCGCATGCGTGATTGCTTCGTGGGTGTCGATATCAGGCTGACGCCTTCTCTCGTGCCCGCCAAGCTCGGTAACCGTGCAGGCATCATTGGCGTGGCGAGCCTTGCAATGCTGGGTAACTGATGAATTTCGGAAGACATCGATCCTAACCTAACAAAAAAGAGGGAACTACGATGACATTGAAAAGAAAGACCTTATCCGCGCTTGCCCTGCTTCTGGCAAGCGTTGCTCTACCAGGGACCTCGAATGCGACTGTGACGGTTCTCGGCTGGCCTGGCGGCTCGGAAGAAACGGCGCTCCGCGCAACTGTCGAAACGTACAATAAAACAGCCGGCATTAGCGACGCCGATAAGGTCGAGCTCCTGTTCTTCAATCGAGAAGGTTTCTTCGACAAATTGCAGGCCGACATGGCAGCGGGATCGACCGCGTTTGACATTAACCTCGTTGCCACCTACTCGATCGGTCGCTACGCGCCCTACATGGAGCCTGTCGATCTCGGCGATGGCGCTGCGAAGACATTCGGCGATTCCGTTCTGAAGACGATGCAGTTCGACGGTAAGCAGTACGGCGTGCCGACGGACCTGTCGCTGCACTTCATGTATTATCGCAAAGATCTGATCGATGCGCTGATGAAGGACGATGCGGCCAAGAAGAAGTATGCAGAAATCGCCAAGCAGTATCTCGGCAAGGAATTGCAGCCGAAGGATCCAGACAGCTGGACCTGGGACGACTGGGCGGCGACGGCTCTCTATTTCTCCAAGCAGGTGAATTCCGAAAGCCCCGTCCGTTACGGCACCGTCCTGCAGATGAAGAACCTGCTTTTCAACATGATGGTGTTTCAGTCCTTGCCACGCTCCTACGGTGGAAACTGGACCGATGAGGAGGGCAATATCACTGTCGATTCCAACGCTTACAAGACCGGTCTCGAACTCTACAAGAAGCTTTACGACGCTGGTGCTTCGCCTAAGGATTCATTGAGTTACGAATATGCCGAGACAAATGCGGCCTTCGGTTCCGGGCAAGCCGCAACAGCACTTCAGTGGAACGCTGCTGCCGCAGATCTCACCAGTGCGGAGAAAAACCCTGCCGTTGCTGAAGTCACCGGCATCGTAGCGCCGCCGACTGGGCCGGATGGTCGCGCCGATCATATTCACGGCCTCGGCCTCGGCCTGAACAAGAACGCAAAGAACAAGGACGGTGCGGTCAAATTCCTGAAATGGCTGGCGACCGAGGATGCCGCCTTGCTCTATGCCCGACAGGGCGGTTCTCCAGCCCTCACGCCTGACGTGGTGGCGAAAGTCGCCAAGGAACGACCGGATCTCGTCAAGCTCGGCGAGTTCGCCAGCAAATACGGCTACGTGATGAATGGTGCGACGTCGGCCAACGCACTCTCCGTCTATGAACTGCAAGCGAAGGAGTTCACCGGCTATTGGTCAGGTCAGCAGAACCTCGACGATGCGCTGGTTCACACCAAGGCCGGAATGCAGGACCTCCTGAAGAAGTGATACCCGCCGGACGCCTTGCCTCATTGCAAGGCGTCCGGCCCATCCGGCGGATCGAAATGGCTATCATAAAACGTGCCGAGGGAAGGGCATATCTCACGCCGCTCGTGGGGTTCCTGTTGCTGTTTCTCGGCTTTCCTGCAGTCATCAATCTCATCTATTCGGTCTCGACCGTCGACTTCCAGACCCTGCGAAGTCCGACGCTGAGCGGCTTCGGCAATTACCTTGCCGTGCTTTCCGACCGAGATTTCTGGCGCGCCACGTCCTTTTCCCTGCGCTTCGGCATTCTGACGGCGCTTATCGAATGCCTGCTCGGGCTGTCTCTAGCGATCTTCCTGGCGCCTCTTCTTTCCAAGCGATCTGTATTGATGGCGCCACTTATGCTGCCGCTGATGGTAGCGCCTGCCATGATCGGCCTAATGTACCGGCTCGTTCTGCACGAATTTGCCGGGCCGGTGCCCTATTATCTCTTCGCGTGGTTCGGCGACAGTCCGGCTTTCCTCGATGTCGCTCATGCGTTCTGGACGCTGATCGTGGTCGAAACACTGCAATGGACACCATTCGCCTTTCTGCTCTTTTACATGGCCTATGTCGCAGTGCCGATCGACGTGCGGGAAGCCGCCGCGCTCGACGGTGCCTCGGCCATCAAGGTTCTCTGGTTCGTCGAATTGCCGCTGATGCTGCCGACGCTGGTGATCGCCTTCTTCATCCGTTTCATCGACGGCTTTCGCGTCTTCGACAACGTATATGCGCTGACCGGCAGCGGTGCAGGCGGCTCGACGACATCATTGTCGATCTACATCTATCAGGCGTTCTTCAAGGAGGGCGCGATCGGCAAGGCGGTGGCGGCTTCCGTCGTCCTCTTCCTGACGTCGCTGGCCGTACTCTATGGCCTCAACTGGCTTGCCCGCCGCAGGGGGAAATAAGCCATGATGAACGCGCTCCGCTGGATCGTCTTTGCTGTCGCCGCTCTCGCAATGAATTTTCCCGTCATCGTCACGCTCGTCACGTCGTTCAAAAGCGCGCGCGAACTTTCAATCAATCCCGGTTTATGGGTCAACCAGCCGACCTTTGAAAATTACCTGCGGGTTTTGACACAGACCGATCGTTTCAACATCTATTCCTACCTCTGGAACAGTACCGTCGCTTCCCTGATCGGCACCGGACTTGCGATCCTGCTCGCCTTTCCGGCGGCCTATGCGATTGCAAGGAGCGAGGTGGGCAAACACACGCTGCTGCCGATCGTCATTAATCTGCGCGCCGTACCGCTCATCATTTTCGCAATCCCGCTTTATATGATGTACCAGTTTCTGGGCCTGCTCGACACTCAGCTTGGTCTCGGCCTGATCCTGACCATCGTCAACACGCCGCTGGCGCTCGTCATCCTCGTCAATGCGATTTCCGACGTTCCGCTCGAACTGGACGAGGCGGCGAGGGTAGACGGGGCGAGTTCGTGGCAGATCATGCTCAGCATCATCCGGCCGGTTGTGCGGCCTGCACTGGTGACGACTTTCATCTTCGGCTTCATCACCGCCTGGAACGAGTTCCTCTTCGGTTTGATGCTGACGACGAACAAGGCTGTTCCGATGACGGTCGGTGCATCGTTCTTCTTTGCGGCAAGCGGCGGCGGCGTCCAGTGGGGCACAGCGTCTGCGGTCATGATCCTCGGCGCCTTGCCTCCAGTCTTCCTTGGCCTGCTGATGTATCGACAGATTTCGGGTTCGATGACGGCGGGGGCTATCAAAGGCTAGGCGAGACATTTGAATGACAAACCGGAGGAATTGCGCGCCTTCCATGGTTGTTTGCCCCGACTTGAGTGAATCTGCATAAAATCCACGCGTGTTCGGAGTTCGAACAACTTCAATAGCGGCATGACATCCCAGTGCCTCGCCACTTGGAGCTGATTGCCAGAATCCTGTTTCCCGACCGATAGAACGACATAGGTCCCTTTCCTGCGTTATTGCCCGACCTGAGACGGGGGCGCCAGTTCGTATCTCATCAAGAGCAAGAAAAGCAGAACTAACTGGGGTGACATCGCCTCAAATCAACGGCAAAATCCTCTTTTTCCAGCAGTCCTTCGATGCTTCCCATCGCGAGGAGATCATGTGGCCGATTGCGGAATGACGGGATTCGCGGTTCGTATCCCTTCAAGAGCTTTGATCACGGCCTTCATCAGGTGTGGAAATCGTTCCCGCACCTGAGCTCGAAGCGCTTGGCTCGCTATGCGGCTTGCCACACGCGATTCAAGATCTTTGCCGCCAAGGCGGCCTTAGGGGACCCCTTTTAAGAAATAGTGTATTCGGCGGAGTAGCAGTCGAAACGATGCCGACCGTCATCCCTGAGGCTGTCAACTATATGCGCCTGCCTTGTGGCCGTTCGCTCCATTATGAAACCACGGCGGATATGGTAGAGATCGCATATGGGATCATCCACCGCACAGATCCGATGCGTGACGAAAGCCGTAGCGGGCCGCGAGGTGAACGGTGACTGAGAGATCGAATGAAGATATCGGAGCTGAACCCTCGGACGAGGCTCTGATCGAGCACATATTGTGGAACGTCGAAAGTATGGCTTCCCCGCCCTCGCAGGGGGAAGCCGACTTGCTTTGGGAGGTGCTCGGACTCCCTCGGGTAATGGTCACTCGACCGGATAAGGGTCGTCTGCTGGCCATGGGAATGACCCCGTACAATTGCCACGTGAACTGCGCCGAGTTTGCGGCAAGCGAGAGCGATGGCCTTACCCGGCACATCTGGGGTTGGATCATTCACGGAACCGACCTGATCCTTCATTCCGTTGTCGAACGCCAAGGCCATTGGCGATGCCTGACTCCCCAATACATCGAGGTGTCAGCGGACTTCAGCTTCATTCCAGACAAGGCGATTGAATGGGTGGATACGGCCGACGGCTTCCGGCAACCATACCGGAACGGTATGAAGCTGCCGGACGCACTGCGCAGGTATCCCGAGGATCATATTCTGATGCGAGATACGTTTCGAGGCCTTGTAGCATCGGGTATGTCGCCGCTCGACGCGCAAGCGCAGATCGCTTCGACACTTGGCGCGGAATTCAATCGCAAAGCCTTCTAAGGATCCGCCGCGACGTCGTCTCCCCAAAGTTTACTCTTTTTGGTGGAAGCTGTCCGGACTACTTGCGACCAAAGCGCGATTATGGCTTTCTTTTCCTTTCGTTAGGGTTAGTCGTATGTGTGTACGCTTTTCGGTCAGGTTGATCGCGATTTCCATTGGTTTTGCCGCCGCGAGCGCCGAGGCAAAGCTTTCCTATGATGTGCATCAGACGGACAGCGGCAGCAAATTTGCCATTATCAGCGGCTCGTTCGAATACTCCGACGATCTCTCTCAGTTTCGGGACCTGGCTACCCGCGGGCACCTGTTTGCGGTCGGATTCGATAGCCCCGGCGGCAATGTCGCGAAGGCCATGGAATTGGGGAGGCTCATCCGGTCTCTCGGACTATCAACCGTTCAGGCTAGAAAGGCCGAATGCGCTTCGGCCTGCTCGCTCGCCTTTCTCGGCGGCGCAACCCGTATCGCCGAGCCCGGGTCGATCGGTGTTCACAAATCCTCGTTCAGCGACAGCACCGGCATCCCGATCGATGACGCGGTCTCGGCCGTGCAACAGACGACGGCCGAGATAATCGGCTACATGTCCGAGATGGGCGTCGATCCCGTTCTCCTCCAGCTATCGCTTTCGTATGACAGCAACGATATCCGCTACCTGTCCGGCAGCGAGATGGAAAAGTTCAGGGTTACTACGCCGAACGCAGCGCCGTTGGCCACGTCGGAAGCCATTCCTGACACGCCAACCGCCGCGCCACAGACGCGCTCCGGCGTGCAAGCCAAGGTGGAACCTTCTCTGGAGGTCCCGATCGCCCGCGACGGGTTGGTTCGTCATCCGAAGGGGCGGGCGCCGATCAAGATGATGGGAAATCCGGACGCAAAGGACGTCGGCGAAGCTCGCAACGGCGCCGCGGTACAAATCCTCGAAGTGCGTGGTGACTGGTATCAGGTCGCGGTCGCGGGCAGAGTTGGCTTTATGCACTATACCTGGGTTCACGTAGCGCAGTTCGAGGAAGATGCAGGCGAGGGCAGGTATGTCCAGGTAAGGAGCTTCAGCTCGCTTCCGGAGGCGGAGGCATTCGTCAGAAAGTCACCGGTTCCGCTATCTGCCCATCTTGCCGCCAACGGCTGGTTTGCCGTTACCTTAAAGGACGTCTACGCCGAACAGGAAGCCAAGGATGTCTCTACAGCACTTAAAGGTCATGGCCTTATTGCCAAGGACTCGATGGTGACCATCGGCAATACCTATGTGCGGAAAGTGTGCTGCGAGTGATCGAGGAACGGTGCCATTGCGTTGGAAATGGGCGCTCAGGCGCGCCGCCGCGGCGTGGTCGCTGGCGATAGTCGTTGGCTTGTTCATCGCCAGCGGCGCTTCTGCAACGGTTACTTACGAGCGGCTGACCCTCAAAGAGGGTGAGCGATTGCTTCTTATCAAAGGCGAGTTCGAATCCGCCGACGAACCCATGAAACTGGTCGCCGAATACACCCAGTTCCAACCTCTCTTCATAATGTTCAGTCGTTCGGATTCTAAAAGCCCCAAGGCGATGCCTGGCAGGACGGTATGCCATGTATCGAGACGGCAAGAGAGTTACCGCAGTGTCGTCACGATGCCCATTGCGATTAAGGCCGGCCCCGCTACGAGGTGGAGGTGCGTGAGAAGCTGGCTCGGGAGGCGCTGGCGCAAGAGCCGCGCTGATCCGCTCATAGTCCAGTACCAGGAAAGCGTGCCGAGGCCCACACCGCAGACGATCAGGATGTGGAAGAGTCCGCCGATTTCATCGGTCAGCGCGAGGGAGCCGGCGAAGGCGAGATAGGGCAGCAGCGTCATAGGGTTCKCCAGTGCCAACCCCGCACCGGCAAAAAATGAACTGAATTCACCCTTGGTTCGTGTCTTGTTGTCCCGGGCACTAGGGTGTCGGAATAGCGTCCATATACCTATCAGCACAAAGACCATCCCCGAGAAAAAATCAGATTGCGTTTGAAAGCCGGCGAAGGGTGCGGCCGAGACATGGGCACCAAATACCGCTAAGGTCGCATAGAGACCGTGGGTCGTTGCTGCGCCTGCACCACTTGCCAAACCAGGTCCCACCCCTCGCACGAGACTCTGCTCCAGGCACATCATGCTGACCGGCCCGAACGGCATAGCGATCGACAGCCCGAAGACGAAGCTTGAGATAAAATGATCCACACCCACCCCTCTCGGTGTTCCCTGAGAATGCGCTCCTTTAAATKGCACCCCCCTTGGCATTCTTGTTTTGACGATCGACACGTCACAATCACAAGAAGATCATCCTGATTTCGGCTCTGCGTCACCTGAACGAGTAGTGCTTGTTAAAATTTCAGCACCACGTTATCGTTTCACGGCAAGATTAGCGTCGGTCACGCGTCGGGGCGTTTGGATGAAACCTTCAACATCGGAGCTGGACGGGTTATCGGAGATCATCGGCCTGATCTACGATACTATTCTCGATGAGGCGATTTGGCCGGAGACGCTACAGAAGATCTGTGACTATACTGGCGGCAGCGCTTCTCGCATCTATTGGCGTGATGCGACCAACGGGATGGGCGAGACCGTCTATTCCTGGGGGATCGCGCCAGATTTCCTCCGCTTGTATCGTGAGAAATTCGTCACCCTCAATCCCACCTACCCGGCGTCAATCTTCATCAAACCGGGAGACGTGTTTTCGAGCCGTGATCTCGTGCCCTCAGAAGAGTTTCAGGCCAGCCGTTTCTTTCGTGAATGGGCAGCTCCGCAAGGCTTTCTGGACGCGGCCATCTTCAACATTCAACGCTACGAGGCCAGCGCCGCGGCTTTCACAGTCATTACTGGCGATGGCTATGGTCTCGTGGACGAGAACTTGCGGGTGAGGCTGAAGAGGCTGGCGCCGCATCTGCAACGCTCCGCCCTAATTCGCCGCGAATTTGGCAGACACGAAAAGCGTATTCTCTCGCTGGAAGCGGCGCTGAACCGGGTGGAGGCCGGCGTGTTCATTCTCGATCCAGGCGGCCGAGTGACCTGGACTAACCAGAGTGCGCAATCGCTTCTAGCCATGGGCGACATCGTCCGCGACGACGCGTTCGGCCTAACACTCTCCGACCCCAACGCCCATCGCCTGCTTCGCGAGGTGTTGTCGGGCGATCGTGGGCAGCCGGAGCAACTTCTTCTAGACCGTCCTGCGCTGATCAAGTTGATCGACAGTCAGGGCGGCGAATGGATCGCCTCTCTGATGCAACTGGCGCCGCATTCGCAGACGCAAGCCGCCTTCGAGCGGGTCGGTCGGTCGGCGCGTGCAGCATTGTTCGTGCGCCGCGCGGAGGCCGTGCCGAGATCCGGAGTTGAGGCCTGTGCAAACCTTTATGGCCTGACGCCCTCCGAGATGCGCGTTCTTCAGGCCGCACTGGACATTCACACCGTCGCGGAGATGGCGAGCGCGCTGGGGGTTTCGCCGAACACCATCAAGAAGCATCTGTCTGCGATCTTCGCGAAGATGGGTGTCAGCCGCCGCGCGGGTCTCATACGCCTCGTCTTGGCTGCCCGCCCTTAATCCGAACGTCGCACAAAGTGGCTACCGGCCAAGCATAGGTGCCAACAGCGTCCTCGCAAGCGAAGCAGCCGGTCTCTGCCAACTCCGCCCGACAATGCCTTAAAACCGGAAAATCGACGAAGTTAACAGCACCGTTTCTGGGCATCGAGCGCGGAAATTCGTTTTTCTAGTTTTCTGCAAATTCACACCGGGTGCTGCCATTGCCGAATCGCGGCTCGACACCGAGCATTGGATCAATTCTCCTGACGATATCACGCACCATAGGCGCGGTAGTTTGAGCCGACATCGTCAGATTGTTCTAGCCCGTTCGGAGTACGTCACAAAACGTCAGGACAACTTACTACGGAACATCAACCGTTAAGGCGGCCTGAAAAGCGTTGAAATTCAGACGGGAACCTCGCTGCCATTGCCAACCTACGCGCGGTGCCTGTCTTACCGCCCACACGAAAGCACCAGGCGTCTGCGCTCCTATCTGGGCCCTGCTCTCCGTTCAGTTTGAAAGCGTGAACGGCGTCGCTCGCGTGGCGGCTCCTGACGGAAAGGTGGTTTTCTCGCGCAAATCCGGAAAACGCTCACACAAGGGAGACTCCCGAAAGAAGCAGGCGGGCACTCCGAAAGCAAAGGTTGCTGTGTCGCCGAGTCCAGCGGAAAGGACGTTTGACACGGCGGCTTTGATGCCTTCGTGCGCATCGGACACGGCGAGCTTGACACCACGCAAACCGCGCCGTGTAAGCCTACGCAGGAACTCCGTCCAGATCTGCTCAGCCTCAGAGGTACCGATTTCCAAGCCGGGCACTTCGCGTAGACCATCGGTGTTGACGCCGAGGCGATGATCACCGCGACGGAGACGATGCGTCTGCCACGCCGGACCTTGAGATAAGTCGCATCGTCGGAGCGCATGGTTTGGCCGAACACGCCGTCTATTTTCACGACGGACGCATCTTGGCCGCTTGGTACGAGAACAGGTCGGCCTTCCGTCACTTCACCGTTGATCCTCGCTCATAAGGCGCTGGCTGGCGCAGGATCGAAACTGGCGTTCCTGACAGTTACTGACGGACCACGGATTTAATCTTCACGGCGGCGCAAGAATGGCGCCTGAGGAAAGGAAAGCCTAATGGTTGCGTTTTCACCCGACGTCTTTGCCAATTTTCTGGCTGAAGAGGACGATGCCCCCGTAGTGATGTTGAACCTTCTTCGATTCGTCCCCGACGGTGGTCGGGAACGGCATCTCGAGTACCTGAGAATGGCAGGACCGATTCTCGCTCGCTTCGGCGCCAAGATCCTGTTCCGCGGTGATGGTCTGGAGATACTGACAACTGGCGAGGCGCAGGGATGGGATGCCGTCTTGCTGGTGCAATATCCCAGGCGGACCGCGTTCAAGGAGATGGTGGAAGACCCGGAGTACCAGGTGGCGTTCCAGATCGGAAAATCCGCGCTCGCCGATATCGTCCTGCAACCTCTCAAGCCCTAAACAGGCCTCCGATAAACGAGATCGGCGGCTGCCGCGCAGGCCCGCGCGGCAGCCCGGACAACGCTCCACTGGATCTCCGCTCGTCGTGAAGGAGGTAAATGGACCTCGGCTTCGGGCGACGCTATGCGCGGCATCGCCTCTGAGCAAGTCGATTGCAGCCCGCACTAGTGTCATGCTGGCAGAGCAGCAAGCCGCAGGCCTTCGCGCAGGCGCTCCACGTCAGCCGGCTCCCGAAGATAGGACGCATCCACAAGCCACTCGACGTATTCCGCGGGCCGTGCGGTCTCATCTCCGCAGGCCTCCATTCGGTACGGTCATTCCCGTTTCCTAGACAATACCTGAAGACCACGGCGTTACCGCCGGCGCGTTGATAGTTCGGTCCTCGTCAGGTCGTGTCCGTGAAATACAGAAGATTGAAAGCTATCATCACGGATGCGCGGCAGTTCAGCTTGGCTAAGCGAGGCATGCCAACGGACAGCATTTGTTTTAGTCAGCCAGTTGAAGCCTTTGAAAAAGTTCTGGCGGCGCGCCGTATGTTGCCAATTGATCGAGCATCAAACGCCGCATGCGTGTTGCTTGGTCCTTCTCTTCGGCCCATAGATTGGTTTGCTGTTGAGGATCGAGCAGACGGTTGTAAAGCAGCGGCTCGCTGTCCAGCGCTCTTCGATCCGCTGGACCATCAGGCGAGATAGGRATCTTCCACTGAGGCATCGAAACTCCCGGGATGTAGTTTCCATGGTCGATGGCGCGATCCTGCTGGTCGATCGTGGTCGGGATCATGGTCGAGTAGGCATGGAGCGGTTTTGTGCGGTCAGGCGACTGGATTAGCGTCCATTGACCGTCCGTGCAGCAGAAACCCTGGCCGAAAGTTCCATAGATAACGGTGTTTCGAGCTCCCGACGCATCGCCCGCCAGCAGCGGGACGAAGGAGTGGGAATGTGATTGGGCGGGACGAGTGACGTCCGCCATTTCGAGAACGGACGCGAAGATGTCAACTGTCGACGTCAGTGACGTTACGTTGCCGCCATCTCCCGGAAGGCCAGGATGCCAGACCAATAAAGGAATATTTGCATGGCTGTCGAAATGCGGAAACTGCTTCCCATAGCCGCCGCGCTCGCCGAGGTCATGGCCATGGTCTGTCGTAACGATAACCGCCGTGTCTTTCCAAAGATCGAGATCATCCAAAGTCTCAAGCAGCTTACCGAACCAGCGATCGGTCATCGTAAGTTTCGCGCCGTACTGTGAACGAACGAAAGCAAGTTCCTCGGGAGATGCCTGGGCGAAGAATTCCGCCTGGCGGGCGGCATCCTGATATGGCGGCCACAGGGTGAAGCGGTCTCGTGCAGAGGCGTCGCCATAAAGTGACGCATAGGGCTCGGGTACATCAAAAGGTTCGTGGACGTCGAACGATTCCACTTGAAGGAAAAACGGTTTTGAAGCTTTCGGCTTCCTCAGCCAGTCGGCGGCTGCCGTCATCACCTTTGAAGGGAAAAAATCGGTCTCGTCCTCAAACTGGTGGACGTTCGAATAATATCGATGGCCGTATCCTGGTCGCCATTTCTCTATGTTCTTGACCCAGGTTGGAAGTTCCTTCTCAGGCGTCAGTGGCCTCCAGAAGTCAAGTTCGTGGCCGCGTATCAACTCGGCGCCCTGGAAGCTTTGGATATAGCCGTTCGCGGACTCTTCCCAATAATGGTAGTGATCGGTAACGATTGCCGTTGTGTAGCCGGCGGCCTCGAGCAGTTTGGGCAGGCGGAGGTCAAATGGCTCAAGCGGCCCCCAGGGCCTCCATTGCATGCCGCTGAACCCGGCGAAAATCTCTCGTCTCGCTGGCATGCACGGAAGGCTTCCGACGAAATGGTTGTCGAAACGGCAAGCACGCTTCGCGAATGCTTCGATATTCGGCGTCGCAAATTCAGTTCCGCCATAAGCTGAGAGAGCACTGCGGTTGACGCTGTCTATCAGCACGAGAATGATGTTCATGGCATACCTTCATCGGGATTTCAGGAGAACGGATTGCTATAGTTTGACTGCGCCTGCCGCGAGGTCGGAGACGAGCTTTCGCTGCAAGAACATGAAGAGGATGAGCGTTGGCAGGGTGGAGATCACCGAGGCGGTCATGACCAGGTTCCACTGCGTTGTGTACTCGCCAAAAAAGCCGGCGAGCCCGACAGGGACTGTTTTCTTTTCGTCCGATGTCATCAGTGTCAAGGCGAACAAAAACTCATCCCAGGCAGAGACGAAAGCGTTGACCGCGACCGTCACGACCCCTGGCCAGGCGATCGGGAGAATCACCTTGAAGATGATTTGCATGGTGGAAGCGCCGTCCAGTTTTGCGGCTTCATCCAGGTCCTGTGGTATAGTGTCGAGATAGCTCAGAAGTAGATAGATCGCGAAGGGCAGGTTCATGGCGGTGTAGGACAGGACAAGACTGATCGGATTGTCGATAAGCCCGAGATTGAGGAACATTGAATAGAGGGGGGTGATCAGGATCACGTAGGGGAAAAGCTGCGTGCATACGACCAGCAAGAGGAGAACGCCACGTCCCCGAAAGTTGCGATTTCTGGAAAAGCCATAAGCCGCGATCAATGAGATGGCCACAGCCAAGATCGTCGAAATCGAACAGACGACGATACTGTTCTTCAGGTAGGCTCCAAAGGGAGAGTTCTCGATCAGGGCATAGTAGTTATCGAGCGTTACTGTCGTGAACAGGCGAAACGTACGCGTGAAGATTTCCCGATCGGGGCGGAAGGAAATGAGGACCACCCAGATGAACGGAAAGGCCAGAACGAGGAGCAAACCAATGCCGAAGACGACGGTGGCCAGGTCCTTCGCCAGACCGATACGGGCGCGGCGACTGCTGTGAACCTGCATCACGCCGTCTCCTTACCTTTTCGGGACAGCACAGCCAGATAGCCAAGCGCAAATGCGAACATCATGATGCTCATCAATACGCCGATCGCCGCACCTTCGCCGACCCGATAATCGACGAACGATACCGTGTACATCTTGGTCGCGAGAACCTGCGTGTAATCGCCCGGACCGCCGCGCGTTGCCAGCCACACATAGACGAAGTTGTTGAAGGTCCAGATCGTGGTCAATAGCGCCACAACCGCAATAACCGGCTTCAGCATCGGCAGGACGATGCGCATGTGGATTTGAAACTCGGACGCGCCGTCGATACGAGCAGATTCCTTGAGTTCCCTGGGTATCGACTGAAGGGCGGCGAGGAAAGTTATGACCACGAACGGCAGCTCCCGCCAGATAAGCATCGCTTCGATCGCACCCCAAACGGTCGACGTTCTCGACAAGAATGGAATGCCGCGTTCGATGAAACCGAGCGACAAAAGCAGTTGGTTGATTGCGCCGTAGCGGGGATCGAGGAGCCACTTCCATGCTGCAACCGCGACAACGGGTGGGGTGACGAACGGGATAAGAACCAGAGAACGGACGAGCCACCCGAGCCGCCAACGCTTGAAGACATCGGCATTCAAGAGGATCGCCAGCCCTAGTCCGAACAGAAGGCGAAGTACCACCGTGACCAAGGTCTGCATGACCGCCGTATTGAAGAATGCCGCGCCAAGCCCGCCGCCTGTCAACACAGCGGCGAAGTTGGCTAAACCAACCCACTCGTTCGATTGCCCCAGTTCGAAAAGGCTCACGTTCTGGAAACTGAGGGCAATATTATAAAGGGCCGGACCTGCAAAGAAGAACGCCAGGATGAGCATCGCGGGCAGCACCAAGGCGTAGGGCTCTAGCGCCGGTGGCAAATAACCAGCCGTTATCTTGCCGGATGATTGCCTGCTGCCCGACGTAAGCACAACCATGGATCAACCCTTGCCGCGGGCGAGGAGTTCGTTGAGTTGCTTAATGATCGCGTTCGCAGCTTCTTCGGAGTTGCGTTGGCCTGAGAACACAGCGCCGAACTCGCGGTTGACCAATGCCGTCATGCTGGAGACCGGGATTGGCGAAGAAATATACCGTTCGAATGTCTGCGCCACGGGCAACATCTCGACGTAACCCTGTTCGGAAGCCGGAAATACAAGCTTAGAAAGGAGCGACTTCTGAGCGGGATACTGATTGTAGGTCTTGAAAGTCTCAGGGCCGGTCAGATACTGGATGAACTCCCAAGCCTCCTTCTGATGCTTGCTGTTCGGATTTATCCCGAGTGCGCGGCCACCGAGATGCGAGATCCGCTTGGCAGCTCCCTTGGGAATGGGAGCCGTCAGTAACGGAGTTTCCGACTGCTTCTCGGCCGCCCTGAAGGTCTGCGGCGGGAAAAATGTTATAGCGCAGTCGCCACGGCCAAGACCGCCTACCAATTCGGGATCACCCCACGCATTGACGGTGATCAGGTTCTCTGGAGCAGTGCCGTCAACGAAGAAATTGTTGAAGTAGTCAATTGTTTTCGCGAGTTCCTCGGGAGTGACTGAGACCGTCCATTTTCCGGCGCTGTCCTGATCGACGAACGTTGTCCCGTTGCTCCACAGGTAATAGTTCGCCAGTATCCACATTCCACTGTCGGGGGAGCTCCCCGCGGGAAAGCAGAAGCCATACTGGTCGCCGCCCGCCGCTGCCAGTTTTTTTGATGCCTCAGCCAGTGAATCCCATGTATCGGGGAAACGCGCGACGCCAGCCGCCTTCAACAGGTCTGGACGATATGCCATCGAGAACGTGTCGGCCGTCCACGGAACCCCGAAAACCTTGCCATCAAGCGTCGCGAGGTCGAGTGCCAGGAAGTCCTTTATTCCCGCGCCCGGGCTCTTTTCGGCTATCAGTCGATCAAGTTGAAGTAGAAGCTTCGATTTGGCGAGATCGCGTGTCCAAACAAAAGCAAGTTGCTGCACATCTGGACCGGCACCCGCCGGTACTTCGCGCGCCAATTGAGCAAGTGTGTCGCCGCCTGACATCGTCTGGAGCTTCACCTGAACGTCTGGGTGCTCTTTGTTCCATGCATCGACAGCCGCGACGAGGCCCTGGATTTCCGTCGGAGGATCGAATTGGCGGAAGACAAGTTCAACTTTTTCCTGCGCGCCTGCCGACGATGACATAACCATCGCGCTGAAGGCAGCGGAATAGAAAACCATAGCTATGCGCTTCTTAAGCATATTCTTCCTCCCCATCCGTCGATGCACGACGCTATCGTCGCGTGCTCGCCGACAACTTTAAACGAGCTTCCACCGATCCCACAAAAATTTATGTAGCACCGTCAGATAGTTATTCATTATGATACGGCGGCGATTAGTCTACATATTACGTGTACAATATAGCTGGCGGACGTTTCGTCAAATGCAAACATGCTATACGATATGCACAATTTGCATGGGGTGAAGTATGAAAGAGCTTAGGCAATTTGTGGAAGTCGCACATCAGCGATCGATATCAAGGGCAGCGAAGCGACTAAACATCTCGCAACCAGCTTTATCGCGAGCTATCCAGGCGCTGGAGGATTCCTACGGGGTCCCTTTGTTCACCCGAACAGGAGCCGGTGTCGAACTCAGTGCCTACGGGTCTRCTCTCTATAGCCGGGCGGTAAGAATACTTCCGGCCCTAGATGAAGCCCGCGACGAGATCGACCACCTGCGCGGACGGGCGAAAGCTGTGATCCGGATCGCGACCGGCGATCTATGGGGCTTGGTAATCCTACCGCGTATCATTCAGGAATTCAGCAAGAGCCACCCGGACGTCCTCGTCGAAGTGAAGATCGCCGATGACGGAAGCCGGTTCGAGGGGCTCCGCCGCGGCGTATATGACTTGGTCTTCGGCACGCTGAGCTACAAATACGAGGCTGTGATGCAGGTAGAGTTCGAAACGCTCGTCCGTCAGGGCACCTTCGTTTATTGCGATCGGAACCATAGACTGGCGACGTCGGTCGACGTGGGAGTTGACGCTCTTCTCGAGCAAAGGTGGATCAGTCCGGGCTATGGTGACGACGATGGCCCAAACATGTTGAAGACATTTGTGAGGAATTTTGCGGTCAGAGCGGATTCGATGCCTCAGGCTCTGCTTGTGCTACGCGGTTCGTCGTATTTGATGGCGGCATCCAGTGGGTTCCGCGACCTTTTCAACGCGCTCGGGATCGTCGATATAAACGTAGGTGATCCCGGAGGTATCCAAGCATCCGGCGCGATCTACGCTCCCGCCGCGGCCGAGAAGTCTGTTGTGCGAGATTTTCTGAGGCTGGTGAGGGCTGAAGTGGGTTTGCTCAAGCTTCCAGTCGTACAAGAGGCGGCGACTTAGCAGTGGGGAGACCTCCGCGTGCAGACCCCTCTTCGCAGTTCCTCTTGCCACGCATCTCGTCATTAGAACCGGCAAAGACGGCTGCCGAATGAGAAAGTTAAGCGAACCGCTGTCGATACAGAGACTTAGGCCTCGTGAGCAACGAGCAGATGCATGGGTTTGAGGTTCACATTCCTTCAAGAGCTTAGATGCTGCGAATTAGGGGTGCGGCGCACTGTGTAACGACAATGCCTTTACGGACCTTGTAAAGGCATTGTCGTTACGCTATGTAGGTGCAAACAGGAGTTTGCCATGCCGACCTCACACACGAGCAAAAGCTCGGACGCAAGCGTGCCGCTGAATATGCGTATCAAGCCTGCGACCCGCAACTTGATCGATCGCGCCGCTGAGTTGCTTGGCAAGACCCGAACGGATTTCATGTTGGAAGCTTCCGAGCGCCGAGCCGAGGAAGTGCTGCTCGACCGCAGTATCTTCACGGTAAGCCCCGAAATTTATGCTGAATACCTTGCCCGGCTCGATGCACCCACGCAGCCCAATGAGCGTTTAGCACGCACCATGTCGACCAAAGCACCGTGGGATGAGGCGTGACCCTCAGCGCACCGGCACCCCTGGCCGAACATCATGAACTGGCTGAATTCAATTCTGGCGTCGCCGAACTGGACGACTGGCTGCGACGCCGCGCTCGTTCTAATCAAGCAAGCGGGGCATCGCGGACCTTCGTCGTGTGCGACGAGAGCCGCGTCATCGCCTATTACGCACTCGCCTCCGGCGCCGTGAAACAGCCGGAAGCGCCTGGCCGGTTTCGGCGCAATATGCCTGATCCAATTCCGGTCGCTGTGCTTGGTCGCCTCGCCATTGATCAATCTTACCAGGGGCGTGGTATCGGCAGGGCACTGGTCCGCGACGCGGGCCTGCGCCTGCTCAATGCCGCTGAAGTACTCGGCATCCGAGGTATGCTCGTTCATGCGATTTCAGATGACGCACGTGCCTTCTATGAGGCCGTCGGCTTCCTGTCTTCTCCTTCCGACCCCATGATGCTGATGGTCGGATTGCATGACCTCAATAATGCGCTGAACCCTTAGGCGGAACTCATCAAAAGTTTCGGTTGAATGGCATTCCATCTCGCTTCTAACTCGATGAATTTTTGGCAGAAGGTCCCGACATTAAATGAGGGCCGCGAGTTCTAATCCCTTCACATCAACAGATCCGATTTTGTTGGCAGTGGCTTGTCGTCTTTAAAAAGCGGCGTCGCAGCCAAGCGCAGGGACGACCGCTTTGCGCCCTCATCTCGGCCATTCAGGTTGCATCTGCCGTTCACCAAGAGCTGACGTTGCCGGCGGAGATTCATAGACACTCACTGATGATGAATGTCCACAAGGAGTTGCCCGGCAAATTGGAAGGGGCTTTCACATGGCGCTTGGAATTGACGACCGCCCAAGTCAGGAGTGCCATGTGATTGTAGACCAGCCTGCTCACGGCTTGCGATGCCACATCGAATTTCTCATATTAAATTCGAAATACCGCTCATCGGCATATGTGCTTGAACGCACTTCCTTGGGCATGACTGTCGAGCTGGAGCTGATGGTTGAAGGTTGCCGGCATGGCGAGGTGGGGGAAAGCCGCGTGATCGAGTTGATAGCATGAGCGCTATCTTCCTTTCGCTCAAACCAGGCAACTTGCCTTCTAATGTGTTTGATGTTCTACTCTATGCGATCCTCGTGCGCGGATGGAGTGCGGCATGGATTTCATCGAGCGCTGGTTTGGGATATCTCCCGACGGTGGGGACGGCAGCACTGAACTGCTCTACATAATTGCTTTCGTAGTCGTCTGCGCCGCTGCTGGATATCTTTATGTCCGCGCCCGTCGGACCAGTTGAAAGACGCGGAGGCTTGTCGCGCCACCGGCGGCGACATTCCCTTTGAGGTTGTGATCGTTGATTTGCAGGTTGCTGCAGTCGGCCCGATTTCCGCATGGATAGACCAGTTGTAGTTGATAACAGCGGACCGTCGTCATGACTGATGATCCTACCATAGACTGGCATCAGGCCAACTTTTTAGGCATTGAGATCGATGCGGATCAGAACGCGTGGCATAGCGGCCATATCACCGAGGTGGTGCCGCTTCAGGACACTGCGGATTCGGTAGTCGTCGCGACCGAGACCGGTGGCGTCTGGGTAGTAGTCGGCAGCTCAAATCCGATCCAGTTGAGCGATAGCTGGGACGCGCCCGATATCTCTGCCCTTGCAGTCGGGCCATTCGGGGCCCGGCACCTCTATGCGGGATGTGCTGCCCGTTATGGCAACGATCCAAACAGAACTGCCGTTGCGCCGGTAATTATGGAGACCGATCTTTCAACGTTTGCGCCTCTGTTCAACTGGCTGCCGGTGACGCCCGGTCTACCTGTAACCGCCGGGTTAGTGACCAAGATTCTGGTGCTAAGTGCAGTCGGCAAGATCATTGTCGCCTGCGGCCGGGAACAACCGGACGATACCGGCGGGATTTGGTGGTCGGACATTCCAGCCCCGCGATTTGGCGTTTCAGATCCGCCGCGCGCGCCTTATGTCTGGAAAGAAGCGGTGATTGATGGCCCGACCAGCAAACAAGGCTTCTGGGATCTGGCTGGCGCCGCCCTGCTAAATGAGCCCCTTCGCGCGCAGGAGCGTCTGGYGGCCCTTCGCGTGGTTGCCGGCGGCTACAAGGGCGGCGGGATCTATGCTGGTGGTTGGGAAGGCGCGGACCTCGTTCTGCGCCATGTCGGGATATCATTCGACGACGGCAACGACGCCACCGCCATCTATTACCAGAACGCCGGGACGACCTCTGTCTCCAGCTGTTCGAACAAACCCACGGTGCTTTACGCCTCGACCGCATGGCCGGATGGGCGGCTTAACGCGGTGCTTCGATCCCGCGATGCTGGGCGTACCTGGGTTTATAGCCCGGCGAAGATGGCCAATGCCACCGGACCGCTGGATCTGCTGTACTTCCGGGCTGGTGACCTGGGAGCGGACTGGGCCAATCGCATCTCGGCGCATAACGAAAACCCCGGTATGGCGGCGTTTGGCTGCCAGGGTGGGACGTTTCTTACCCTCGATGGCGGCAGCGAGTGGCGACCTGTTGATGGCGGTCCGCACACCCACTCCGACGTGCACGCGCTGATGTTCAGCAAAGAGGTCCCGGACTCGATCGGTTTTCTTTACATCGGCAGCGACGGCGGGCTGGTGCAGGTCAACCTTGACGAATGGCTTGGATTGACTGGTGTGCCGGCGTTCCGCAGCGACTACAACCGCAGCATGCAATCGCTGCAGTGCTACAGCTACTTCTTCCGACAGTTCACCGGAACCGTCGCCGGCTCTACCGGCCGACCGGGTCTTGTGGCGGTTGGGCTTCAGGACAATGGCAATGTCTATTGTACGCTTGATCCGCTTGAACCTTGGCGGCACGCGGACGGCGGCGATGGCGGCTGGAATGCCTTTCTTGCCGACGACAGCTATGTTCATAACATCATGGGCGAGGTGATCACCGCAACCACCCCGTCAGGCGTGTCTGCTGTCGTGCCGGTAACGATACCACAACCGGGCGACCCGGCCGGCCTGAAACATTATGCCGCCGATACGGTCGTGCAGCCCCGATTTGAGAGGGACGGGAGGCTGATGATGGCCGTCGCCTCTACGGGAACCGAGATTTTCGGGCTGTTCAGTGACCGCGGCAACGCACCAGCCTACAACTTCGAGCGGCTGGGGGCCGGTCCTGCCGAGAAATGGACATCGGCGGTGTGGTCGTTCAGTGGAGACCAGGTGATGCTGGGAACCAGTGACGGCCACTTCTACGGGCTCGACAGCGCCAGCGGCGTGCTGACCGAGCAGCCGGTCAAACTGCCCCGACCCTCGCCAAATACAAGGATGTCAGGCGGCTGGGTGACCCGCATCGCCGGGTTCGACGACCGCAGCGTATTTGCCACACTTGCAAGTGCGACGCAGACCTCCACCGTCCCGCCCGGGGCGCTGGCGCCGCTGCTCATTTCGCCGCTGATCCAGAGCTATGTTCTGGCCTTTGACGGCGGCGGCTGGGCCCCGACCCAAGGCTCTGGGCTGCCGAACGTGCCGGCCTTCGGCTTCTTGCCACTGGCTGTGCCACACACGCGGGTCGAACGCGCGATGCTGGTGTCGCAGGATGGCGGTGTCTGGATCAGCCGGGACGATGGGGCGACGTTTGCCCGTGCCTCCAAGGGGTTGCCGCGTCGAGCGCATGGAGCCGACCTGCGATTCGTGCCGGGGCGCGAAGGCGGGACGATCTTTCTCGCGACCTATGGCAGATCGGTCTGGCAGGCTCGGATATGATCGGGCACTGGATGTGCCTCGATAGACAAAGCGGGATCACTTAAGTTCAATAAGTTCCGTCCAAACATCAGCCGACTTCTTCAGCGATATCCGGTCAACTAGAGACGTCGGTCCCCGCCTAGTTGAAGGCTGCTATCGTTACGCATACGCCAGAAACTGCCGGTCCGCTAACGGCCCCAGATCGGACGGAATTGACAGTCGAGAAATAGTGGCGGTGGCCGACCCTTCGGCGAAAGCGCGAAATCGGACGCTAATCTGTTCAGGACCGCTTCCACCAGGAGGATGCGGCGGAAAGGCTCGTCGGCACCAACTCCTCACGTCTTGGGACCCTGGGGGCTTGCCACTACAATGAAGCCTTTTACTATGGTAAACCTAGAATGCTGCCAACTTGTGAAAC
>NZ_JBFUBG010000076.1:0-33551 GCF_056405875.1 Rhizobium sp. P1_E6
GAATGTCTCAGCGCCGATGATGCTTTTCCCGTCATATTTCTCGGCCTGCAGGATGATGACGTATTTATCGTCCTGCCGGAAATAGCCGTATTGCGGGATTTCGATATTGATCGGCTTTCCATAGCTGAGGTCATCCTGCCCGGCAGCAAATATCGCGGTTCCGTTGTCGACATCTTCGGGTGCTGCGCCCCGGCCGGTCAGAAAGCCCGAGCTCGGCAAGGTCGGCCACTTGGCGGCGCCGCTGAAAAGCAGGGCGGCGCAGAGCGCGATGGCGAGCGCCCTGATGGTCTTGAACTCAGTTGCCTTTGCCATGGTCCACTCCTGCCATGCGGGGAAGGGGCGAGGGGTGCTTCATCCTATGAATCCTCCCTGCAGCCGGAAGTTCCCAAAAACCGTCAACCGAAGGCAAGGGCAAGCCGGGAGAGCCGCACTGCACAATTTTATTCGCGATGGCGCATATAGGGCACAGGGGGTCCGGTAGCCGGATACCGGCGAGAGCCGAGGGCTCACTCTTCCTTCTGGTTTGGGGCCTTGATGTACTCGCAGATCGAAGTGAAATAGACGGTCTGCCCGCCATGTTCGATCTTCGACAGGCCAAATTCCCAGACGGCGAATTTATCGGATTCGTAATAGACGGCGGCGCCCAGGAAAGCGTCGAGCCGGCCGCAATCGCCCATGCCGGTGCCGGTATAGATAGGCAGGGTCTTGTCCTTGAGCTTGCCCTTCAGGACCTTGTCGACCTCGAAATCGCCGCGCGTCATCCGGGGCGGCGGCTCATCGCCCTGCGAAACCGGCAGCGGGACACCGTAGGTCACGAGCTTCATGCGGCCTTTCACAACGAGGTCGGCGCTGGAGAATTTCTCCTTTTCGGACATTTCCTTGCAGCTGCAGGCGGCGGCCTGCGAGGCTGTGAGCCCCAGGAAAAGCGATGCAAGAATTGCGGCTGCGACATGACATGACTTCATCGAAATCCCCATTTGAAAGACAGCACCATCCACCCCGGCCGCTTCTAGGCATGATTGCAGAAAGTGGCGGGTCGATGGCAGAACAAGCCGTCGCCTGATCCTTCTGAAGACGTTGTGGGGCAGGGCTATCCCTAGCGGCAACAGCCGCTTGTCCTGCTTCGCTGCGGCGAATTTCCGGGTGTTCGGGCGGACACTATTCTTCAATTCAGAATTGACTCTATGCCAGAGTCGGATAACCAATAGCGACACGCAAGAGGGATGTCGCGAATGGATTTGTTGCCACTCCGGACCTCTGCTGAAGCGGGCTTTTAAGGAAGCGCGAAATTGAAGCTCTCGGCCGCTAGGAGCAGGGCACAGGCAATGGCTTCCAGATTTTGGGATGCAGATGGCGCGCTCAGGAAAGAGCTTCGCCCAGGGGAGATCATCCTCTGGAAAGGGCGGCCCAATATGCGGGCAACTGCAGCCATCGAGCAGGGGCAATTCTGGGTGGGACTATTGACTGCCGGCGTCGGCACGGGATTTTTATTCCCCTCTCTCAACGATTACATGCTGTCGGATGCACCCAAGGGTCCTGTGGGTGTGTTTTTCGGCCTCTTGTTCTTCGGATTTGGTCTTCTGAGCGTTCTACATGGAATTCGGGCGGTACTGGTGACGCGTCGCACGGTTTATGCGGTCACTGACCACAGGCTGTTGATCGTCAAAGACCTCAGGCGCAAACAGGTGACGACGATCGCTCCCTCGGCCATCAATGCCGTGGAGCTCACGCAGGGACGTGATGGTGCCGGATCGATCACGTTCCGCCGGGAAACTGTCGATGACGACAAGGTTGTAAAGCTGGCATTTCTGGGTGTGCACAACGTCGGCGAGGCCGCTGCGGAGATCGAGAAGCTGCGGCTTGGGGCGGCTGCGGCGAGGCGAACCTCCGCATCATAGCGGTAAACCAGTGAAACTGCCTGTCTGCGGCCCCTTTAGCCGGCCTCATCCGCTTCGCGCGTCATCTCGACCATCGTCGGGCGGAATCCCATGGCGGCGAACAGGCTGCGGGCGATGTCGTTGCGGTAGGCGGTGGAGAGCACGAAGCGTTCGGCGCCGAGGGATTTCAAGCCGGCCATCGCCGCTTCCAGCAGCATTTTGCCGACGCCTTCGCGGCGGCGCGCCGGATCGACGAAGAGATCGTGGATGACGCCTGCCGGCCCGCGAAGGGACATATAGTCGAAGCCTTCCGAGACCGCATAGGCATAGCCGAGCAGCGCGCCGTCCTCTTCGGCGACGATCACGATCACCTCTGGTCGCGCGAGCTGGCTTTCGAGGAACTGCCCGTATCGCGCCGGCGTGCTTTTTGCCGCCTCGATGAAGCGCCTGGCGTCCAGTTCGTGATGCAGCGCGACGAGCAGGGCGCCGAAGCCGCCGAGAATTTCCATGTCGCCCGATGTGGCAGGGCGGATCTTTACTGCATGTTCAACCGGCTTCGTCGCCATATGTGGTTCCAGTGGGCTTTCGATTCGCCTCGATCGAAAGCGCCGTATCGATGCCGGCGCCTCGGGGGCTGAGATTCCTATTACATCCAGGCAGGCCCCAAGGCCATATCCTCAACGGGTGATGAAGTCTGCGGGCTGAGCACGCATTTTATCCGGATATGAGCGGCCGCTTTCCGCGACTTGCGAATCTGCCTCCCTTTGGAGGAGCTGTCGGGCAGGACAGGGGGGCGTGAGCCACCACACAACGGCGCGGCTTTCAGCCTTTCAGCGAGGCTACCGGCCGCCGGCCGCGCAAATGGTATTCTAACGCCAAATCAGCCGTTTACGGGCGGAACTTGTCGGCGATTTTAAGCCTTTCCGTTGATTTCTGTTGCCAAATTTAAAATTGACCGTATATTACGCAAATCGACCATTGCTTGTGACGTCGTTGAAGAGCCTTGCGCTCTCGTCAGATTTCCTTCCAAATAATCGACCCAATCCCGCAGGGTATCGCGGGGAACTTCAACGGTTGCTTTGAAAGGAGATCGTTATGAATACAGGTACAGTCAAGTGGTTCAACGCCACCAAGGGTTTCGGTTTTATCCAGCCGGATAACGGCGGCACCGACGTTTTCGTCCATATTTCTGCAGTTGAACGCGCAGGCTTGCGCTCGCTCGCAGACGGACAGAAGGTTACCTACGACATCGTGCAGGACCGTCGTTCGGGCAAGAGCTCTGCCGACAACCTCCGCGCTGCCTAAGAAATTGTCACGACTTTGCGCGACCACGGATGTACTGGCGCGCAAAGGCGATGACTGAGGCCAGGAACTGGCCGGGGAAGGTCGGGAGCAGTCCCGGCCTTTTATTTTGATTTCATGTGGAGAACGATATGGTAAACCGTCGTTATCGACCTGGTGATACCATCATGCTCAAGCATGGCGTTCTCGGCAGTGTCCAGCCTTCGGGCTCCGGCAACATTCTGTCCGTCATGCCGGCCGCGCAAGGCTTCGTCCATTATCGCGTCCGGTTCCAGAACGAGAATTTCGAGCGCAGCATCCGTCAGGATGATATAGACGTGCTCGCATCGCATTCACCGCCCTTGCCTTCCGAAGCGCGAGCGGCTACCGAGAGTTCGAAATCGAGCTGGATCAATTCGAATTCGATCCGCATCAGGAAATAACAGCAGCAACGCTGATTAAGGAGAAAACTTGCAGGTACTCGTCCGAGACAACAATGTCGATCAGGCACTGCGCGTTCTGAAGAAGAAGCTGCAGCGCGAAGGTGTGTTCCGCGAAATGAAGGAACGCAGCGCCTATGAAAAGCCGTCGGAAAAGCGCGCCCGCGAAAAGGGCGAAGCCATCCGCCGCGCCCGCAAGCTCGCCCGCAAGCAGGCGCAGCGCGAAGGCCTGCTCCCGGCACCGAAGAAGAAGGTGATGCCCGCCCGCGGCGGTCGCTGACGTTTTCCCGGTTTCCGAATCCATCGAGAAGGAGGAAACATGACCGAGACGAAAGACACGTTCTTCAAGCCCGAAAAGCTTTCGCCGCAGGCGAAGGCCGAGCAGACGACGTCTGTCGCCAGGGACATCCTCGAAAGCGAAGCTGTCGCCCGACAGAAGAAGACGGAAAAGCTGCGCGCGCTGAGGCTCGCCCAGCCCGCCCCCGAGGCGCCGGTAAAGAAGACCAGGGCGCCGAAAAAGGGATAGAGGCCTTTTGGCCTCGCCTTGCTGTGGCTTCGTGTGATTGATGATTTTGAAGCGGTGCTCTTTGGGCGCCGCTTTTTGTGTTTGGCCGTTGGCCTGTCGCGGTATAAGCCGCTCTGAGCTCCGCCACTTTTGCGTTGTGCCGTGTGGCCACCCCCTCTGTCCTGCCGGACATCTCCCCCACAAGGAGGGAGATTGGCTGGGCGTACCGACTTCCCCAAGCAATCAACGTTGCAACTTGGCGTGACGACAAAGTGACTTGAAGGTCACGCCACTTGTCGATCTCCCCCTTGTAGGGGAGATGTCCGGCAGGGCTTTCTCGGGACAAATTTGTCACACGAAGCCCATCCCGATTTGCCAAAACTGCAAATGACCGATCTGCCGAGGCCTCAACATACTCGCTGTCAGGGGCTGCAAAAAGACCCCGCCCCAAACCCCTCCCCACAAGGGGGAGGGGCTTAACGTGCCGCGCCCGCTTTCTAAATCTTCGACGTTTCGGGGAGGGCGAGGCAGTGCCTTAGGTTAGTCCCTCCCCCTTGTGGGGAGGGGTTGGGGAGGGGTTTTTCGCAGCAATCGGCTGCGTCTCCACACCTCACCCAAACCGACTCAGGCCCGCACCTCGAAGATCATGTTGAACGGCGTTTCACTCGAGCGGCGGAAGTGGTGATATCCCGCATCGAGCGCCACCTTGCGCAGTTTCATCTCGCCTGCCTGCGCGCCAAGCCCGAGGCCGACCTCCTGGGCCATGGAGGCGGGCGTGCAGATCATCGTCGAGGCGCCGTAATAGACGCGGCCGACGGGGTTGAGATTGTCCTTCAGCCCGTCATGGGCGAAGGGTTCGACGATCATCCAGGTGCCGTCCTTTTTCATCGTCTCGCGGATATGGCGGCCGGCCCCGACAGGGTCGCCCATGTCGTGCAGGCAGTCGAACATGGCGACCAGATCATAGTTGCCGGCCGGAAAATCCTTGGCCGATGCCTTGCTGAAGGTCACCCGGTCGGCGACACCCGCCTCCTTTGCGGCGCGCTTTGCCCGGTCGATCGACGGACCGTGATAGTCGAAGCCGTGGAAATGCGATTTCGGGAAGGCCTGGGCCATCAGGATCGTCGAGGCGCCGTGGCCGCAGCCGACATCGGCGACTTCCGCCCCGCGTTCCAGCTTTTCCTTCATGCCCTTCAGCGCGGGAATCCACTCTGTCACCAGATGGCTGTTATAGCCCGGCCGGAAGAAGCGCTCCGTGCCGCGGAAAAGGCAGGTGCTGTGTTCATGCCAGCCAAGACCGCGCCCCGTGCGGAAGGCTTCCTCCACCTTCGGCTCGTCCATCCACATGGACTGCACGATTTCGAAGGCGCCGCCGAAGAAGGCGGGGCTGTCCTCATTGGCGAAAACCAGCGCCTGCTCCGGCGTCATGGCGAATTTGTTCGAGGCTTCGTGATAGGTGATGTAATCGGCAGCTGCCATGGCGGCCAGCCATTCGCGCACATTGCGCTCGGTGAGGCTCGTCGTTTCCGCAAGCTCCATCGAGGATCGCGCCCGCCCGTCCATCATCGCCTTGAACAGGCCGAGATGATCGCCGAGCACGACGAGAACGCCTGATACGCCGGCCCCGAGATCGCCCACCAGGCGACCGACGAGTGCATCGACTTTCTGCATGTCAGGTTGCTGCATATCGGTTTTCTGCATGACACCCTCCTCAAGATGCGCCAGCCCCAGCCCGATAGATCGACCCGCCGATGAATCTATGCCGGAGCGGCAGACAGTCAATGCTGCATTCGGGTTAGGGGAGCGGGTGAGGGCAGACGGGTCAGGCCAGCGGTCGCAGGTGGAAGAGTTGCGGCAAGCCGCGCAGGGGCAGATCGACCGCGGCGGGAGAAATGGCGGCCAAGGTCGACCCCTCCGGGAACACCATCGCCGGCCGGGAAATAAAGTGCCACGCCGTCTTTTCCGCGCTATAATGATCGGCTGCCATTTAGACGGAAAGGTGAAGCCATGAAGAGGCTAGCAATCGTTGCCCTGTCGGTGGTCGCGGCGCTGACGAGCGCGCCGCCGGCCGTTGCATTTCCCACCATTGTCGCCCCCGAAGTCGAGGCGCTTCAGGCCCAGCCCGTGCGCTACCGTGGTTACGGCGGCTATTACGGCGGCTATCGCGGCGGATACTATCGCCACCATGGTGGTGACGGTTGGGGTTTGGCGCTCGGCGGCCTGGCCGCAGGCGCAATCATCGGCGGAATGCTGGCGCAGCCCAGATATTATGGTTCTGGTTATTACGATCAGGGCTACTACGACCGGGGCTACTACGGCTCGACCTATTACGCTCCGCGATATTATGCGCCACGCTATTATGCGCCACGCACTTACCGCCGGGCCTATTATGGCGGCAATGCACATACGCGCTGGTGCTTTGCGCGTTACCGGTCCTACAGGGCTTACGACGACACGTTCCAGCCCTATTACGGTCCGCGACAGGCTTGCGTCTCGCCCTATTATTGATGGCCCGCACGAGGGATCATTGCGCCAGGGGAAACGAGCCCGGTGTGCTGGCGACCCTGGTGCGTCCGCCAGGACAGGCGGCGCTGCAAAGCGGTTGACGCAGGCACCGCCGCGCTGCTTTGGTTGCGTCGGAAGCGCCGCCTGATCACTTAGCCTGCCTACGGAAGATCGATTTCGCCGTCCACCACGTGGTTGAGGCCGGTGCCTTCGGCCGTCAGCGTCATGCGGACCTTCAGTTTTTTGCCGCCGATCTGCCCGTCGCGCACCGTCTCCTCGATCTTGCGCTGCGAGGTCACGCCGACTTCCTTCAGGAACTTGCGGATCGACATGTTGAAAGCGTCTTCGCTCATGGTGAAATCCCCTGCATCCGGAAGGGGATTGTAAGGGAAGGCGAGCAGTCAGGAAAGCTGAATGGGGCGTACGGCGCCGATAATCAACCCGAGCCGGGAGATCGACCCGATACCCGTCACCGCAGGGGAAGCCCGCTGTCATAAAACTGATGCAGCATACTTGCTAGTGATTTGCAATTGCAAATCAGGAATAGATTCATGGACAGGCCCGGATCAGAGACGCGTCTATTGTTGCCCTTGGTCGTGCTCTCGGTCGCCCAGTTGATAGGGTGGGGCGCGGTCAGTTTCCCGGCGGTCGTCAGCCGGGACATGGCGGCGGATCTCAACATCGACATATCGACGGTGTTTGCGGGAACCACCGTTTTCTACGTGACGATGGGTGCCTGCGCGCCGTTCCTCTCGCGCCTTTTTACCAGCATCGGGGCGCGTCCGGTCATGATCGGCGGAACGATCATGTCGGCTTTCGGCCTGGCGCTCGTGTCATTGTCGCATTCGCCCGTCACTTATTTCCTTGGCTGGCTGGTACTCGGCGCGGCAGGAAGCGCCAGTCTCACCACGCCGGCACACATCCTTCTCAACGAGATCGCCGGCCGCAATGCGGCGCGGGCGATTGCGAGCCTGGCGCTGGTCTCCGGCCTGTTCGGCACGGTTTTCTGGCCTCTCACATCGTTCCTGTCGGGAGAAATCGGATGGCGCGGCGCGTGCGAAGTCTATGCCGTCGTCATGATCACGGTCTGCCTGCCGCTCTACATCTTCGGCCTGCCGGCAAGGAGCAAAGCCGCAGCCGTTACCAAGGCGACGACATCCAGGGGTTCGGGAAGATCCTATGACCGGACGTTCTATCTGATCGTCGCTGCCATCGCGCTCAATGCCTTCATCACCTTCGGTTTCAGCTCCATTCTGATCGAGCTCCTGAAGGCCGAGGGCCTGAGCCCGACGCAGGCACTTGGCTATGGCTCGGCGCTCGGCATCGTGCAGATCTGTGCCCGGGGGCTCAATATCGTCACGGAAAAACGGTGGGACGGCGTAACGATAGGGGTCGCCTCATCGGCAATCCTGTGCGGATCGCTGGTCATTCTCTTCGGCGCTCAGGGCTCGCCGGCGGCCATCGCCGTTTTCCTGCTCCTCTATGGCATCGGCAGCGGGGCGCTCGCCGTCGCAAGGTCGACCATTCCGCTTGTCTTCTATGACAAGGGCGAGTTTGCAAAGGCGCTTTCGCGGATCGCCCTGCCATTGAACTGGATCTCTGCAATCTCTCCTCCGGTGCTGATTTCCCTGATGACCAATCTCGGGAGCAGGGCGGTGCTGATCCTCTGCCTGCTTTGCTCCTGCACCGCCATCCYCGTCCTGCTTTTGCTCAGGGGCCGTCGTCCGGTCAGCGAAGCCGTCGTGAACCCATAAGGCCGGGTGGATGGCGGCCCGTCCCTTTCCCGGCGACGGTAGGGACAGGCCGCCGTCGCAGCGCTATTTCAGCGGCAGAAAAAGATCCACGACGACCTCATGGACCGGCACATCAGGGAGGAAGGAAAAATGCCGCTGGCAATAGATCGGGAAATCGCGCGCTTCCTCGCCGCTGGCCGGTAGCCAGTCGCGGTAGAGGTAGAGCGCTGCGGGTTCCAGATTGTGGGTATCGTTGACGACGCGGATGACCGCGCAGCGTCCGGCCGGGATCACGCCTGACTTCATCACCTCGTCATCGGCTTCGATCGGCCTGTCCGTCCCGACACACAGGTCCATGCTGTAATCGGCGGGGATCGCGGGTGTCCTCGGGGACCGGAAGATATTGAAGGTGGGGCTGGTCTCGGGTGACAGGCCGAAGGCCTTGCGCCAGGCGATGAAGCGCTCGATGGTGGCGCCAAGTGTTGCCCGGTCGCCCCGATGCTCCAGGATCGCCACCGGCGTGGCGGGCACATCGCGGATCGTCACGTCTTCTTCTTCATAGATTATCTGCATGAGCTTGCTCCTTGCGTTTTCGAGAGGCCTGAAGGCCGCAAGCCACGGAACCCAGTCGGGCGATTTCCGGAACGACGAAGGCGATTGCCCGAACCGTTGCCTGAAGGCGCGGGCGAAGGCATCCGGTGCACCGTAGCCGGCATCCATTGCTATGTCGGTGACGCTCTGGTCGCCCTTGGCGGCCAGCCGGTGTGAAGCGCGCTTCAACCGGGCAAGCTGGACATAGCGATGCACCGACAAGCCGAAGGTCGCCGAGAACTGCCGGTGAAAGTGAAACTTCGAGAAGGCCGCGATGCTGCTCAGCGCGTCGAGGTCCAGATCGTCGTCCAGATGCCGGTCTATGTGATCCAGCACCCGCTGCATCCGGGCATGGTAGTTTCGAAGCGCTGCCTTCATCGTTCCGTATTCTCCGTGGCAGCACCAACTAAAGGCAGGCAGACATGACGCGCTCGACCGATCTTGCGGTTTTAGCGTCCGGACGACGCGGATCGTCTTATGCGTGATCCGTGTCGTAGCGCAGGCGGTTGTCCTCGATATTTCCCCTGTTTTCAGCCGCCCAGTCGGCGAGGTGGCGCACCGTTTCCGAGAGCGAATGCCCGAGCGGCGTCAGCGTATATTCGACCTGCGGCGGCGTGCTGGGGTGAACGGTTCTTGCAATCATGCCGTCGCGTTCCAGCGTCTTGAGCGTCCGCGTCAGCATCTGCTGCGAAATCCCGCTCACCTGCCGTTTGAGCCCGTTGAACCGCAGCGCTCCCCGCCGGAGTACGACGACCACCTGGATGGTCCATTTGTCGCCGACCCGGTTCAGGATTTCGCTGACACCCTTGCAGTCGGCCGCTGTCGGCCTGGCAGTCACATCCATCTGACCTGCTCCCAAAGATATGCTTTTGACGGACGATTTTAGGTCCCATAAGTGGCTGTGGTCAACAATAGAGACCTTGTCTCCCCGGAGATGGGTCACCACCAGGAGACCACCATGAACCTCATCTATTATCCGGGCGCCTGCAGCCTTGCCGATCACATCGCGCTCATCGAAACCGGGCTTTCCTACCGGTTGATCAGCATCGATCATGGCAAGAGGACCGGGGATGGCCGCGATTTCCTGTCGATCAATCCGAAGGGTTATATTCCGACGCTCGAACTGGAAGACGGAACGGTCCTGACCGAGAACCAGGTCATCCTGAACTATATCGCCGAGAAGAGCGGCAAGCTTCTGCCTGGAGATGGCATTCTTCGATGGCGGGTGCTCGAGGCGCTTGCCTTCATGTCGTCGGAGATCCATTCGCGCTACCAGCCCTTCTTCAGGGATTTCCCGGAGCCAGAGAAGGAGCGCGCCCGCGGAAAGCTGGCGCAGGCCTTCGCCATCCTTGCCGACCAGATGGGCGATAAGACATTCCTTGTCAGCGACGAGATGACGATTGCCGACTGCTACCTGTTCTGGGTCCTGATGGTCGCACCCAGGAGCGGCGTCGAGCTGCCGGAGGCGCTCGCCAGATCTTTCGACCACATGCGGGCGCTGCCCTCCGTGATCAGGGCGCTTGCCGAAGAGGGACTCGGCTGATCGCGGAAATTACCGGGACCGGCGGGCGGGAGGAACTTTTGCCCGCCTGAATTGTTGGCCTGACGGCGCCCCCAAACCAGGAGAACAATCATGAAGCCTTTCCTCATCGCCGGCCTTGCCGTGCTGATCGCATCTCCCGTCCTCGCTCAGACGGCGGCGGAAAAAACCGGTGTCAATTCCGTGCTCGGCGTTGCGCCGAAAACGGAGGATTTCGTGGCGGAAGCGGCGACATCCGACATGTTCGAGATCGAATCCAGCAAGCTTGCGATCGCGCGCTCCGATGCATCGACCAAGGCCTTCGCAGAACAGATGGTCAAGGATCACCAGAAGACGACGCAGGAACTGAAGGCGCTGGTTTCCAGCGGCAAGGTCAGCGCGAAGATCCCGCAGGCGATGACATCGGGGCAGCAATCCATGCTCGACAAGCTCAAAGGCCTGCAGGGCGAGGATTTCACCAAGCAATATCATTCCGACCAGGAAGATGCCCATGAGGATGCGGTCGATCTCTTCAAGCGCTATGGCGACGAAGGCGACAATGCGGACCTGAAGGCCTGGGCCGCCAACACGCGCCCGGCGCTTGAGCATCACCTGCAGATGGCAAAGGATTTGGACAAGTAAAGAATGGCCGAGGAGGCGGGAATGGCAAGCCTGCATAAGCGGGCGGAAGTTCCCGCCTTGACGTTCTCCTGCAAGTCATTAGTCTTAACTAAAATAAATGACGGGAACATGCAGGCAATGACTGGGCAAAACGTTCACTCGTTCGATATGTTCGATGAAGTAGCCTGCGATGCGGGGATCTATACCTGGGATATCGTCAGGAACCTCGTCTTCGCAGACAGCGCGGTGGCCGTGCTTTTCGGCCTCGACCCCGACGCCACGGTGCATGGCCTGCCGCTGGAAGACTATCTGGCACGCGTGCATCCCGATGACCGTCCGGATCTGGCAAAGAAGATCTCTGATGTCATCGTTGCCGATATCGCGCAACAGAACACCTATCGCGTCCAGGGCAAGGACGGGCGGTACCGGATGGTTGCGGCATTCGGCCGGGCCTTTCGCGACCACAGCGGATCGCCCGTGCTCTATTCCGGCATCGTCGTGCCGATGGCCGAGCCGGAGGATGAGGGATTGCGGACGCATTAGAGGGCCGTGTGTCCATTCGGACGCACGAAGGACGCTCCAACTCTTCAAATCGACGTGCGGATGCTTCTCGCGATCATCATCTCAGCAAGAGTGATTTCTTCCGGGCTGCGGGCTTGCGCGGCGTCAGCGGCAGGCCGGCATCGCAATTGCGCATGACCAGGGTTTCAGTGACCGACTCGTCTTCATAGGTCTCCTGCATGCGGATATAGACCGCCGACAGGGTGGGATCGAGGGAAAGCGCCTGCCGGACCAGGAATTCAGCCCTTCCGGCGTCGCCGCAGRCCATGTTCGCAGCAATCTGGTAGAGCGACTTGCGCCTCGTCTGGAAGGGCAGTGTAAGGGCGACGCGTATCATGTCTTCGAAACGGCTCAACGCGTAGAGGGCCGCCACCCGCTCTTCGGTGATCCAGACCGGCAGGAAGGGATCGAGCGTCTCGGCGCGGTCAAGCATTTCCAGCGCGCGCTCAGGCTCTCCCGCATAGACATAGAACGCCGCGCTGCGGCCGAGAATATAGGCGTCGTTCGGCGCGAGTTCGTGGGCACGAATGTGATGGTAGCGCGCCGAAACGAAGTCGCCCGATTTCATCTTGATCGCGCCCATGATGCGATGGGCTTCCGGGTCGGACGGGTCGAGGGCGAGCGCATGTGCCACCTGCTGTTCGGCCTTGTGCATGTCAAAGCTTGGCAGGTTGCTCCATGAGCAGACATGCATTGCGAAAGGACGGCCGAAACCGGGGTCGGCGGCCATCGACCGCTCGAACCAGGCCATGGCTTCGTGCACGTGAATATCCGACACGCCAACCAGGCGGTGATGGTCCACACCGCGCAGGTAATACTCATAGGCCGTCATGTTCTCCGGGCGCTTCAGCCGCGCTGCTGCAAGTTCCGACTGCTCGATCCGTCCGGACACGGTTGCTGCAACGCGAGCGATGATCTCGTCCAGCACATCGAGCAATTCGCGAAACGGACGCTTGATACGATCCGACCAGATGACGAGACCCTCTCCGGTCTCGGTCAGCGCGATGTTGACCCTGAGGTCGTCGCCCGCCTGCCGGATCGAGCCGCTGATGACGTAGCCGACGCCGAGAAGGCGGCCGATCTCGACGGGATCTTTCGTCGTCAGCGCGGTTGCCGCCGAGCGCGAACTGACGAACAACCCCCTCAGGCGGCTGAGTTCGAGCGTCAGGTCGTCGGTAATGCCCTCCGCCAGGAAACATTGATCGGCAACAGCGCCAGGCGCCACGTCGAACCGCGCCACCGTGATCGAGTTGGTCCGGGGGGATTGGCTGGCATTGGGAGCGGATCGTGTCGGAGCGAACTGAAAGACGTGACGGTCCACCAGCTCGGTGACGCGGTAGATCCGGATCGGCTCCAGGATTCCCTTCAGCTGCCGTTCGCCGATATCTTCGAATCCGCAGGGCGAGATCCGCCGGACCTGGTCGTAAAGCAGCCCGGAAACCTCGATTGCGCCGGGGGGCGCAGACGCCTCGATGCGCGCGGCGATATTCACCCCGTCGCCGCGCAGGTCCGAGCCGACGACGACGACATCGGCGAGATGGAGGCCGAACCGCATGTCGCCGCCGCTCGCTCCAGGAAGGGCGGCAATCTCGGCGCGCGCCTCGATGGCGGACCTGAGCGCATTGACGGGACTGGCGAATTCGGCGAGCAGGGCATCACCCGCCGTGCCGAAGACCCGGCCGTCATGGCGCTGGACGACCATGCGAACGGTCTCGAGCACAGTGTCGATCCGGGCAATCGCGCCTTCCTCATCCGATTCCATCGCGGTGGTGGAGCCGACGAAATCCCCGACCATGATCGTGGCCAGCTTGCGTTGCATTCTCGATCCCTCCCGCAACAGAAGCACGCGACGATCCAATGTAGCACATTCACGGGCCCGGATGTCCGGGGATTGGCAACGCTGGCGATACGATGGCAAGCCCAGGGAGGCTTTCTACAGTAGGACTGGCCGACCCCGATTGATCCCGGTTTTCGGGTCGATGCTCTTGAGCGCCTTCGCGGTCAGTCCGCGCTCGATATTGACGGAGGGCGGATATCGGCTGCCGATCCGGGCTCGCCGCCGTCGCGGTTGAAATCGTCATTGGCCTTCTCGTTGGCCTCGGTCGTTTCCGCCGCCTCTTCCTCGCCGACATCGGTTTCTTCGCCGGCGCGCCGCCAATGATCGAGATGGCGGCCCTCCGGCCGGCCTTCTTCCACCCAGATCCGATAGGCGCGCTCACGTCTCTGCTGCAGGTCGTCCATGGCATTCCTCCGTGTTTACGAGGCAGCATAACGGCCGATCGTGACGGCAGTTCCGTCGTTGTCGATCTCGTGAACGATGACAGCAATCGGCGCTCCCTCGGTCATGACGGGTGTCGACCCTTTACCGTCATTCGCGAGGCTGGCCACGCGCGCCCGGTCCGTTGCAATTGGCGCCTATGCGACTAGCTTAACGCCTACGCCACGGCGCTGGCGCAGAGACGATAAAGGGAAGCAAGGCATGTGCCGGAATATCAAACCCCTGTTCAATTTCGATCCGCCAGCGACGGACGAAGAAATCCATGATGCGGCGCTTCAGTTCGTGCGCAAACTCAGCGGAACCAACAAACCATCGAAACGCAACGAGGCCGCGTTCGAGAGCGCCGTCATGTCGATTGCGCGATGCGCCCATGAATTGCTGGATTCGCTGGAGACTTCCCAACCGCCACGCGACCGCGAGGAAGTCGCCGCAAAGGCGCGGGCACGATCCGCGACCCGCTTCGCATAGGAGCGCCTTGTAACTCCTGAGGCATCCTTCCCTCGGAATGGGATTGCTGGCGCGAGTCGCCGCTGGCAGGCCGGCAGGTGTGGCTCGAGAAACCGGCTGCGCTGGATGGTCGAACGACGAAAACCTGGAAGAGATGAAGCCCACCCTGCCTCTTGAAGGAGAAAAGATGAAACGCATCGAGATGGAAGTGAGCGGCGGCTGCCAGTGCGGTGCCGTGCGCTACCACGCAAGCGCCATGCTCGACAATTCGCATCTCTGCCATTGCCGCATGTGCCAGAAAGCCTCGGGCAACATCTTTGCCGCGCTTGTCGCCGCGCCCGATGATGCACTCACCTGGACACGCGGCAAGCCTGATGTCTGGAAGAGCTCGGAGCTTGTCGAGCGCGGCTTCTGCGCCAATTGCGGCACGCCCTTGTTCTTCCACCACCTCGAAAACGGTCGCACCAACCTGATGATCGGTTCGCTTGACGATCCGAATGCCTTCTCGCCGCTTGCCAATACCTGCACCGAGAACATGGTGGCGTGGTTCGAAACGATCACGGACATGGAAAATACCGGAGCGACCGAAAGCAACGGCGCCGACTGGGCCGCGGCGATCAAGGAGAGCAGCAACCAGCACCCCGATCACGACACCGCCTCATGGCCGGTGAGGGCGCGCGATGGCTGAGTCCCATTCCGCCGGTCACGAGTGGATGGGCTACGGCTTGATGCCGATGTCGAGCAGATCAATGGAGACGGCGACCCGATCGAGGAGGGGTCGGTTGTCCGCATCGGTTGCGTAAACCCTGCGTTTCGTCGGGATCGTCAAACCAGCGAAATCCTGGTGGTCGCTTGCATAGTTGGCGCTCCTGGTGCCACCCATGATTTCGGCGCTATAGTCATGGCGTCGCAACAGACCGTCCGAATTGAAATAGAAGGTCTGCACGGTGGAATGGCTCGGGACGGTCGGCGGGAATGTTACCTTCAGCCGGCGCCAGATTTCATCCTCTTCCTGCCACGGCTCGACCTCTTCCGTCATGAAGCCGGGAAGCTTGAAGAGGAAGGGTGTGGTCAGATAGGTCCACATCGCATAGCCGGTGAAGTAGATCAGGTGCTGTCGGTCCCAGGGCGTGGGGATCGTGTGTCCTTCAAAAAACGAACGCGTTGCGACGCGCTGCTCAATGACTTCGCCGCTGTCGGCAACGATCGCCGTTCGTTCCGGCTCCCAAACGCAATGCTGTCCTTCCTCCAGGAAGGGAGTGAATTCGGTGTGCGGACGACGGGTGGAAACCGAGGTGTGGATATCGGCATAGACATCCGGCCAGCCCTTCACATGCCAGATCGCGCCGCCAACCTTGATGTGCGCATGCAGTTGCTCGATCTGCTGCCAGCGTTCCCAGCCTCCATGAGCTTCAATTGCGAGATCCAATAGGTCGGTCATTCCAAGGCCCTCCGGTTCGTGTGATCATGCAGGTTTAATTTTGAAACCTATCGACATCTTTCTCTATTCGGTTTAACTTTGCAACCGTAATTTGGATGGGAGCGGAAAAATGAAGGGCAAGCGAACTGACATGGGGGACGCCCAGTGCGGGATCGCGCGTTCTCTGCAAGCCGTCGGAGATTGGTGGTCGCTCCTCATCGTCCGGGAGGCTTTCAAGGGACGTCGACGATTTTCGGAGTTTCAGAAGAGCCTCGGGCTGGCAAAGAACATCTTGTCGGCTCGCCTGCGAAAGCTCGTGGAGGAGGGCATCTTCACGGTGGAGCCGGACCCTGACTCCRCACTGAGCCATCTCTACCTTCTGACGCCGAAAGGGCGCCAGCTGAGCGTGGTCCTTGTCGCGCTCTGGCAATGGGGGGAAGAGAACTGCTTTGCGGAGGGGGAGCTGAACTACGCGGTCGTGGACAGTTTGAACCGGCAGCCATTGCCGAAGCTCCAGCTTGCAGCCCGGGATGGTCGAATCCTGGACCCGGAAGAGTTTCGTATTGAAGCCAGGGGGTCGCTGATCCCCGGGATCGCTGATTGAACCTCGGTCTCCGGGGCTGATCGGATTGCGAGGCGCCCCGTCCAACTGAAGGGGATGACGAGTCGAGATTAGCGACGAACGTTTTCGTATCGCTTCATCCAACGTCCCGTCATCCCCGCTCACATCAGCCTGCGTTGGCCGGTACCGGCGTGTTGAGGAGCTGCTGTTCCCAGAGATATGCGATGCCGCTGCCGGCAGCGTGCTCCTTGATCACCTCGGTGATGGCGCCGGCCGTCTCCAGCCGGGCCCAGTCACGCTGCCATTCAGCTGCCAGCGCCAGCCACGTCATCATGTTCGCACCGGCTGCGATCATGCGCTGGATCGCGACCTCATGGGCCTCGACCGAAGTGCCGCCCGACGCATCGGTGATGACGGTCACGTCCCAGCCTTCGCCGAGAGCCTGGATCACCGGCATCGCGACGCAGATCTCGGTCCACAGGCCGGCAATGATCAGCTGCTTGCGGCCCGTTGCCTTGACCGCATCCACCACYTTCCTGTCCTCCCAGGTGTTGATGAACGTCCGGTCGATCACCTCCTGGCCGGGGAACACGTCAGTGATTTGCGGGAAGATGAGGCCGCCGCGCGCAGCCACCACGCTGGTCAGGATGGTCGGCACGCCGAAAGCCCTGGCGGCCTTTGCCAGTGCCGCAGAATTGTTGACCACCATGTGCGGATCGTGGCTGTTCAGGTTGGCGAGCTGGTAGGGCTGGTGGTCGATCAGAACGAGTACGGAATCATCAGGGCGAAGAAGCGAGGCAAGGCCATTACGAAAGGTCATGAATATATCCTCTGCTGCCGTTTTATGTGTGAGTTCGGTTTACCGGCAGACATACGCTGACAGCGGCGCCGCCTGCGAAGCGGACACTGTCATTCCTGTTTTTGTTACGGTAGCCTGCTTTGATGCCAAGCTGTGTCGCAAAACGGGGAACGCTGACGTGGAAATCGAAGATCTCAGGACATTCGTTGAAGTTGCCGGTGCCGGGGGAGTTTCGCCCGCCGCACGGCGGCTCGGCATTTCCAAATCGATGGTCAGCCGGCGGCTCATCCGGCTCGAAGCGGAACTCGGCGTCCAGCTTCTTGCACGGACGACCCGCGGCGCGGCTCTGACGGAAGCGGGGATCACCTTTCGGGACCATGCAGCCAGGGTCTGTGCCGAGATCGACGTGGCGAAAGAAACGATCCTGCCTTCCGGTGACCTGCGCGGCCGCCTGCGTGTTGCCGTGCCGCATGCTTTCGGCCCCAGCCACTTCGCGCATGTGCTTGCGCAGATGGCGCAACGCCATCCCGAACTGCACATCCATACGTCCTACAGCGATCGCTTCGTCGATCTCATCGCGGAGGGCTTCGATTGTGCAATCCGGGTCGGCTTCCTTCAGGATTCCAACATGGTCGCAAGACGCATCGGTCCCCTCTACGGGAAGCTGGTCGCCAGCCCTGATTATATCAGGAGGCATGGCGCCCCCGAGACGCCGGAGGAGCTCGCCGGCCATGAGGCCCTCATGCAGGGAACGGAGGCCTGGCAATTCCTCGACGGAGACGAGATCATCACGGTTCATCCGCGGGGACGCTTCAAGGCCGACAACGCGCTCGCCCTTGCCGCCGCCGCACTGGCGGGGGTCGGCATAGCCTGGATTCCCGATGGCGTAACCGATGAGTATATCGCTTCCGGCGCGCTGGTTCCGGTCATGACACGCTATCCGCCACCGCCGGCGGGCATCTACCTCATCCGCCCGGCGGGGCAGCATCCCGCAAGGAAGATACGCGTCCTTACGGACATGCTGATCGATTGTTTCGTGGAGGCTCCGCCACCCTTGGGCGTCGGCAGTGCGCAGAGGGGAGAGGATCTTTTTCATGCGGGATCTGTCAGAGATCGTAGTGGACGCCGGTAATACGTTCCAGGTCGTCAAACAGCGCGCGCTGCAGGCGGATCATCGGCATGAGGCGCGGTCGTTGTTTCCTTGGGATTGCCGTGCAGCTCGAATATCTTGCTCGGGGCGTAATAGCCGCCTGGGCGAGCATTCGGGAGCGTGGCTGCCATGAGGGTAGGCCAAGCGCCATGCTCTGCGTCTTGCAACAGGGATACCTGCAACCTTCGTGCTGAAGGTCGTCCGTCCCGGCGAGGTTTCGCAAAACTCTTGTTGATGCCCTGCGTTACTGTTGCAGACGTAGACCTCGAGGAACAGCCGCGCCGATCGCCGCCGCTGCCTTGACGCCGTCACTCTCGCGCGGGCCGCCGCGGATGGCGTCGATCACGGCGCGAAGCGGCGGCGCCATCTGCCGTTGCGCCGGATAGCAGAGGTGATAGCCGGGGAAGGGGGCGGACCAGGTCTCGAGCAGCGCGACAAGGCGGCCCTCCGCGATGTGGGGCGCGATCAGCTGCTGGCTGGCAAATGCAACACCGACTCCGTCGACGGCCGCCTGCACCCCGAAGTCCTTCATGTTGGAGATCAATGGGCCGTCGATTGCGACTTCGAACCACTTGCCGTTTTCCATGAACTCCCATTTGTATGGCGTCTTCTGCCCTGGCCATCGCCAGCCGATACAGCGATGGGCGAGAAGGTCGCGCGGATGAGCCGGCGTCCCGCACCGGGCGAGATAGTCGGGCGAGGCGACCACGGTCTGTCGTAGGTCCGGGCCGAGTTTCACCGCAATGAGGTCCTTGTCGATCACCTCCCCGAGGCGGATGGCAACGTCATAGCCTTCGGCCACGATGTTCACGACGGCGTCGTCGAGCGTGATGTCTAGCACGACCTGCGGATAGGCGTCGCTGAAGTCACGGAGGATCGGCGTCAGGTAGAGGTCCGCGGCCGCCCGGAAGCAGTGCAACCGCACGGTCCCGGCGGGACGGGCGCGGCGCTCGCGGGTCTCGCCCAGCGCCTCCGCCAGTTCTTCCACGGCGGGCTGTACCCGTTCGAACAGCTTGGCCCCCGCCTCGGTCAGGGAGACGCTGCGGGTGGTGCGGTTGAACAAGCTGACCCCGACCCGCTCCTCGAGCCCTCGGACCATCTGGCTGAGCGCAGAGGATGACACACCGAGGTTCTCGGCCGCCCGGCTGAAGTTCAGCGAACCGGCAACGGCCACGAAGGCGCGGAGCTGGTTGAAGTCTCCGGCAGACGGAAGGGAAGGTTTCATGATCGCCTCGATTGCTTAGCCCAGCTTATAAGGCTGATTAGTGCGCGCGGACTAAACGTTGCCGCCCCCATCCTTATACTCAGCTGGACACTAGAGTTGAAGGGAACCACCATGACGTTGCAGAACACGCCCCCGACGGGAAACATAGATGAATTGGTCGCCTTAACGAAAACCTACTTCGATGCCGCCTACGCGATGGACGCCGACAAGTTCGCGACCATCTTCAACCCCGCGGCCTTGGTCACCAGGCGTGGCGATGGCAACAGCGTGGTGGTTACGCCTGTTGCCGCCTGGCTTGATGCGGTCCGGAGCCTGACCTCACCGCAGGATGCCGGCAGTGCGCGCGCCGACCAGATCCTCTCAATCGCCATTAACAGTGACATGGCGCTGCTCAAGCTCCGCCTGCGGATCCCGCCCCGCGAGGTGACCGACCTGCTGTCGTGCTTTTACCTCAACGGGCGCTGGCAGATCGTCMAGAAGGTGTTCGCAGCCGAGATCCTGGCCTGAAAGGGGCTGATCATTGCGATCTCCTCACATCACGGCAATCTCGGAGCCAGGAACGGAACGCTGTTCGTCATCACGATGGCGACCAGCAGGCAGACGACGAACAGCGGAAGATTGATCCCGGCTTCAAGGATGATCTCGTGCAGGGCGTAGCCGATGAGAATGGCAACATTTGTTACCAACAATGTGCGCAACAGGCTGATGTGCTACTGGTTTCGAAGCACACCGACGAGAGCCTTTCCGTCGGTGAAATAGGGATCGCCGCCTCCGTTGCGACCGTCTTTGGTCGCTCCGATGCCATCGATCTCATAGCTCGACAAAAGTTGTCCGGCCTTGAGAAGATCGCTGATGACAAGGTCTCGCTCTGCGTCGACATCAGGGCCGATATGATGCGTGATTTGACCGGTATCGTGGCTGAAGCCGACGCCCCGATCAAAACTTGCCGAGCCTAGCCAGTGCGGGCGGTCATTCGGGCCGGTTTGTTCGGTCAGCCAGAAACGAACATGGTTGCGTTCGTCGGCGCTTTTGCCCACGGGCTTTTCGAATGCCAGATCCTGTTTTCTGCCCTCAAAAAGCAGCGGGCTGACCGGCGCATCAAGATCAGGCCGATCAAGCACCACGCTCAGCCCGATATCGATCGACGTGCGCAAGGTAATCTTATCGGCGGGATCCCATCCGGCAGCCGCAAACGCCCGGATGACCTCTTCCTTCGAACCGACAAGACCGACATTGATCGGGTCGCCGGGAATACCCTGCTCGGTGGTCGTGACCATGTTGCCAACTTTGGCAACGCGGTCAGCATCGTGAAAAATCCAGATTTCGGGAATGACGAAATAGGCAAGCAGCAAATATGTGAACAGCAGCGCAGCCACAGCGTTCGTCGCCATGCRGATTTTCGTGCGATGACGCATTGGAAATCCCCCCAGATTGCCAGGGAGGATCATACGCCGAACATGCGGCGGCGACATTCATAATTTGCAGTTGGCTTCGGCAGCAATTGCCACCGACCGCTTCGCGCCGATATTGTTGAAAAACTACGCTCGGTGTTATCGTGGTTGCTCGCAAGGGGAGCGAGCGATGCTGATGCTTCGAATAATCTTTCTGATTGGTGTCATATCGTCGATCATCGTAATTGGAGGTGGATACCTCACTTTGTTCCCACCTCTTCCATTGCTGCCAGAGATCGCAAGGGGGCTACCCGACACATTTTCCGACGCTGAGAGGGAGTTTCAAAGAAGAGTTGCCGTCAAGTTTTCGGGGGCTTCCGCTCAAACAGAGCTTGTGGCGTCCCTGGAAAAGGAAGGCTTCACGGTCGATCCTGCAGGTCGACAAGCTGTGTTTGAAAAGGCGGGGTTTCCTTGCAATCAGAGTTGGCGGATTTTCTGGAAAGTTGACGGTGGGTCAGTGTCTGACCTGAAAGCCGACTATAGTGGAATTTGCCTTTAGACTAGTTCATGCCAGAACCCGGTTATGCGCCAACCATTGCCCATCAGGTGACCAACGTCCGCTGCGGGGCCTGTAACGGTCGTTGGTGAGAGATTCAAGTTTAGTCCCGTCCGGGTGCCGGGGTAGACGGTCAGCAGGGAGGGTTTACTTTGTTCGTCGCTCGCCAAGCCAAGGACTTTTCTACGCGAACGATATCAATCCTCGACGCTTTGCCTTTCTCAAGTATCAGCACGGCTGGTGTTTCACCCTCTGAACAAACTCTTCGAAGAGCCTTGAGAACGGGGCCATTTATTAGCAGATAATGACCTAGATCAACGCAGTTAGGTTTGCCTATGTCAATCAGATTGCCGTTGGAATCACACCTCTCTGTGTAGTGGAAATTTTGTGCTGCAACTGAAAGCCGATTAACGGCAGCGGTCGCGCTAAACATGTTCCAGAAGAAATATGTGATAAGAACGATACAACCGACGAGTACGCTGACTCTGTAAAGGCCAAGAGCAAGACTAGGGTTGTCTTCATCATCCTGCATTGTGTGCCTGGAGTGCCCCCCATTTCGCCGGACAGATCAGCTATTGAGACAATGCTTTGATGAACTCCCTTGGGGAGGCCATTTTCAGCGCTGAGTGTGGGTGGATTTCATTATAGTCTTCGATCCATCCGTCGATCTTCCGGAGGGCTGTTGCGGCGTCCGGAATGGGTGAGATGCGTATGTAGTCCCGCTTCAGGGTTTTGACGAAAGCCTCCGACATGCCGTTGGACTGAGGGCTGGCCACGGGTGTGAAGCATGGGATCAGGTTGAGGACTTGGGCAAACAGCCTAGTCTCCCGCGCGGTGTATGCACTGCCGTTATCAGATAGATGTTCTATCGCATGCGGGGCGCTGGTTGCGCCGAAGCGCTTTTCGACGGCCTCCAACATCATGTCTCGAATGTCGGAGCCCGATATCCCGGCATTGGCGACGGCTGCCCATGAGATAATTTCCCGGTCAAACGCATCGATGATGAACGCGAGACGGACCACCTCGCCATTCCAGCAGGTGAACTCAAKGCCGTCCGAGCACCAGCGGAGGTTAGACCGCATCACCATGACCTTGCCGTCGTGCACACGGCCTACTCGCACCGCCGTGTGTTTCTCAAGGATCATAGCGTGATTGGCCATAATGCGATGAACCCGTTTGCGATTGATGACGGGCAGATCGGCAGCTCGCCGCYGCCTGTTGAGAAGGGCAGCAATCCGCCGATAGCCGTAGGTCGGCCGAGCATCCACGAGCTTGCGAATAGCAGGCAGCAGCTCGGCATCGTCTGCCTTCAGATACCGCCCACGCGGCTTGGACTTGCCTTTGCGTCGCGCGGCGAGATTGGACCGCGATACGCCCAGGACGTCAGCCACGGTCTTCATCGGGAACTGTCCTTCGGCAACAAGATCGGCCGCGATATCGGTTTTTTTGAGTGGGCTTTGGAAAGAGCTTCGCGGAGAATCTCGTTCTCCAACGTCTTACGCCCGAGGATGCGCTCAAGCTCGCGCACTCGATCTTCCAGCTTCTTCACCTCCGAATTGCCGATCACTGGCTCGTCAGAATCCACGGCCACCGCACCTCCCTCGCTCAGAAGCCTACGCCAGCGATACAGGAGATTTGGCGCAACTCCATGCCGCCGAGCCGCAGAGGAGACGGTCTCCCCGGCGGCATAGCTTTCCTCGATGATCTGCAGTTTGCGTTCCGTTGTCCAGCGTCGCCGCCGGACGTCACCGATCATCAAGTCAACCTGTCGAAACTCGTTAGACATAAGCTTATCCTCAAGCCTGTGCTTGAGCCTTCCTGCTTATGCTGAGTGTCCGGTCGAAAATGGGGGCAGTTCAGCTTCAAAAATATTCGTCTTAAAGTCTAAGAGGATAGCATGGCGCTAAAATCGCTCAAACGAGCGCCGGGGCTAAAACGCTACACTGATCTGGCGGCGGCAATACACGTGCTGCAAACGAGGTCGCTGACGCTTTTAGACCCCGAGAAGTGGGACGAT
This sequence comes from Rhizobium sp. P1_E6, assembly GCF_056405875.1. NCBI lineage: Bacteria > Pseudomonadati > Pseudomonadota > Alphaproteobacteria > Hyphomicrobiales > Rhizobiaceae > Rhizobium > Rhizobium sp. P1_E6. The sequence continues at coordinate 23,479 of NZ_JBFUBG010000076.1, forward strand.
GGTAACGATCGGGCTGCGCTGGCGGAATATAAGAAGAGGAAAGAACTAAAAACGCTGCTGGCTTTATGTTTTGCCGACTGCAATGAGACGTATCATCATTGGAAGGTGTTCGCATCCGGCGTGTTGGGGTGTGCATTGAGTTCAAAAGGGATGTCCTATTATCCTCACTCGACGGCGTTCCCGATGTCCAACATAGATCGGTGGATTACAGGTCTCTCAATATCCTCAGACGCGAGTCATGGGATGTAAATGATCTGCCCTTCATTAAAAGGGCTCCTTACAAACCAGAGAGTGAATACCGCCTTATATACTGTTCTAATGAGGTCGAGACTAAAGCTATCAGCATCGCAATAGGAATTGATTGGATCGATAGTATCAAACTTAGCCCTTGGATGCCAAAGGCGCTGCATGAGCCAGTGAGGACCGCGTTGCGGGGAATCAAAGGGTGCTCGAAAATTTCCATTCAAAGCACGTCGCTAATCGACAGTGATACCTGGAAGCGCAGCATCGAGCAGGCAACCTGACAGAGATGCATTTCGAGACACGATCGGAAAATTCAAAATTCCAGAACCTGGTGTCAAAATTCCGGTTTTTCGCGTCCGGCTACACTTGGCAAGTTCCTGCTCGGTGACGATGGCACCCTGTCGAATTCGGCGAGACGCGACTGGAGAATAGAATCCGGTAGCCCAATTTGCAGCCCGGATCGTCTGGCTGATATGGGAAATCTCCCTAAATCATTAAGAATAAATGGTGGGCCCGGAGGGCCTGCCGAATTCCAAGAAAATCAGCAGCTTAACCCCGTGTGGGACGAAGACCCCATTTTATAAAAATCAAAGGCTTAGTAAAGCCGCCGTCCCACTTTTTCCGGCCGTTTCCGGCACTTCTTTCCCGGTCGTATTGCGACCAGGGAGGCGCGCATGAGCGGGGTGCGGCCATTTCGGGACGTGAAGCTGCAATGGCTTCAGCAATTGAGCTGCGACAAGGATTTGAGCGACAGCGCGCGATCCGTGGCGCTCTATATCATCACCACGCATTTGAACGGCCACACCGAAAAGGCGTGGCCGTCCTATCAAACGATTGCCGACGCGACCGGCAAGAGCGTCAAGACCATTCAGCGCGCCGTCCGTGAACTTGAGGTCAAAGGATGGTTCGAGATCCAGCGCGGAAATGGCGTCGGGCACAACACAGAATATCGTCCCTCAGCGGCATCGATTTTACGCGCATCGGAGGCCCGCGAAAAGACGGACAAAGTTGTCACCCTTTACCCTGACAAAGGCGGTCAAAACCGTCCGGAAAGGCGGTCAGATCTGTCCAGCGAAGGGGGACAAATATGTCCACCAAACTTAGAGAAAGAAAAAATATATAAACCTAACCCGCGCGAGGGCGCCCCGCCGCGCGTCGAGACGCGGCGAGCCGTCCCGCTCGTTTTCGTAGCCGAAACCAAAGCGGACCAGGTCGAGCAATGGCGCACCTGGTTGCGACGTCACGGCTTTCCTTCGATCGACGCCTTGGGCATGCGAACAGTAAAAACCGGAAAGCCCGGCTATGCCTTGCCCAGCTATTGGCCACCGGACGAGACGAGCCCGAGTGCGCTGGATTGGATCGCTTTCTTCAGCCGCCGCCGTGACCACATTGCCACCGAAACTGCCCGACAAACCGACCTTCGGAGGGCGTCATGACGGACGGCGATTTGAAGGGAGCAAGGCGACCCCTGTCATACGGCGAGCCTTCTGACAGGGAGCCTTGTGAGGGGAGGCAGGCCTCCCCTTCAAACCCCACCAATAGCACGCGGCGATCGCCCAAAGGCGACCTCAATGCCGTCGTGGTTTTCCGCTGCACGGCATCGGAAAAGCAGGCGCTGACCGCACGTGCGGCGCGGGCCGGTCTGCCCTTCGCCACGCTGATGCGGGAAGCGCTTGGCCTCACCGAGGCGCGCCGCCGCCGTCCGGTCCCCAAGGTGGACCCGGAACTGGTGCGCGCCGTCGCGCGGATCGGCGGCAACCTCAACCAGATCGCCCGATGGCTGAACACGGCCCAGGCTCAGGGCCAGTTATCCGCGATCGACGCAATCTCGGTTGCCGCCCGCCTGGTCGCGATAGAGCGGGCGCTTTCGGACACACTTGAGCAGTTCACGGCCCAGGATGGCGCGCCGTGCTGATCAAGTTCTTCCGAAACGGCCAGGGCGGCGGATCGGGACCGGTTGACTATCTGGTCGAGCGCGACGTCGTCGCTTACGACCAGAACCGCAACGCGATCCGCGACGAGCGCGGCGAAATCATGCTGTTTGCCCGCGAGCCCCTGCCGGAAGTGCTGCGCGGCGATGCAGACCGCATGCGCGCGCTGATCGACGCCTGCCCGTACCAGTGGACCTATCGCGCCGGCGTCATCGCCTTCACGGCGGAGGACGCGCCGAACTCTGCCCAGCAACGGCAGGTGATGGACGCCTTCGAGAGCCTTGCCTTTGCCGGCCTCGAAGCCGACCAGCGCGATATGCTCTGGGTCCGCCACACCCACGAGGCCCGCGTCGAGCTGCATTTTGTGACGCCGCGCATGGAGCTTGCGAGCGGGCGCAGCCTCAATATCGCGCCGCCCGGCTACCAGAAGCACTACGACGCCCTTCGCGATGTTCTGAACAAGGAACACGGCTGGAACGATCCGATGGCGCCGGAACGCGCGCGAGAGACCGTCAGCCTCATCGAGAGCGTCAGGCGCGGTGATGCGCGCGAACTGATCCACGACTGGATCGTCCAACGCATCGAGACCGGCCAAATCCATGACCGTCCGAGCATGACCGAGGCCTTGACGACGGCGGGTTTCGATCTGCCGCGCGCCGGCAAAAATTACATCACCGTCCGCGATCCGGAGACGGACGAGCGCTGGCGCCTGAAAGGAGACCTGTTTCGTGAAGACTGGACCCGAGAGAATACCCTTGAGCGAGCGCTTGAAAGATCGGCTGGCGAGCCCAGCCGTTCCGGAAGCCGGCTCGACGCCATCGCCCTCGACGAGCTTCGAAACCGATTGGAGCGAAGCCTTGAAGCGCGCACAAGCTACAATCGAGACCGATATCCGCAGCTTCACGGACGCGAACCGCCAGCACTTGAGCGAGGCACTGGCGACGACCGAGGCGGACGTGAACCGGCTCCGGTCGATGGTGCAGCCATTCTTCCTGACCATGGGCGCGGTGGCATTGCTGATCGTCCTGTTGAGCTTCACCGCGAGCTGGTTTTGGGCGGGGCTGATGATCGACCGAGCCCAGAGCGCCAGCCTCTGGCAAATGGGCTTGCAGATCAACCAGACCAGCAGCGGCAAAGTCCTGACCTGGGACGTCAACCGCCTTCAGCTGATCACCTGCCAGGCCGGGACCGCCAAAACGCCATGCCTGAAGATCGCCCAGGGAGATTAACCGATGACCACACCCGCCAGACCACCGATGCCCGAGACCCTGTCGCCGCTAGAGCGCGAATTGCTGGGTTACGTCGAGACGTTGATGAACACCTTGAGCAGCGGAACCGCGCAATTCGAGGCGCTGGAGAAACGCTCGACCGACATAATCGAAAACCGGCAAGCGGCTTTGGAAGGATCGCTGAAATCGCTCATCGCGTCACAGGCTACCTTCATGAACGCCTGGCTCRCCTCCGGCAATCATTCCAGCGGCACGGCCTCGACCGAGCTGGCGGAAGCGTTCGCCCTGCTGGAGCAAGCCGAAGCGATGCTGGAGGCGGTCGCGCCGCAGACGTGACAGGCCGACCGACCGCGCCCGGTCGCGGTCGCAACTGATCCTCATTTCCTTCTGGAGTTTCGATTCATGAATTTGATCATTCAGCCCTATCGTTATGCCCTTTCCATTGCCGTCGTGGCGGCCGGTTTCCTGCTGATGGAAACAGTGCCGTTGTTCTGGCCACCCATCTACCAAAATTCCCGCGCCGCGATCCTGGTCATGTTTTGCGGGTTTGCGCTGCTGACCTTGGCGGGAGACACCCAGGGCCGCATCCGCAGCGCGTCGGGCTTAGCTGTGGGGGCTGCCCTCCTTGCCGCGTCTGCTCTCGCCCTTACCGACCCCACCATTGCGGCAGGCGTTCTGCTCGACAGCTTCAAAGCTTGGCGAAATGCCGGCTATTCCGGAATCGAGAGCATCCGAGGCATGGCATCGACCTGGGATCGTTTCACAGAGGCGCAAAAGCTTGGCGTGCAAACCAGCCTCGCCATCGGCCTGCCTGTGCCGCTGTTCCTCATTATGCGAGCGATCTCGATTGCCGCCCCCGCTTCGTCAAGCCGCATTTCAAAACAAGGCCCATGGCGTGCCCGGTGGATGAACCGGAGCGAGCTGCGGCAGCTCCGCCACAACGACGCGGGCTTGCCACTCGGTCTTTCCGGCAGGGCAATGCTGCGCTACCGCCCCAACCCGAAGACCGGATGGCGCGCCGGCCATCATGTCGCCATCGCCGGCACGCGCGCCGGGAAAGGCGTGTCCGTCGTCATTCCAGCCATCATCGACCATGACGGGCCGGTCGCTGTCCTCGACATCAAGGGCGAGAACTTCGCAGTTGCCCGCCGATATCGGCAGTCGCTCGGCCGTCAGGTCGTGGTTCTCAATCCCTTCGGCGTCATCGAGCCGTCGAAGGATCGTTTCAACCCACTCGACTACATCCGGCAAGCGCACCTCGTCCGCGACATCGAGGTCATTGCCGAAGGCCTTGTTCGACCGGAAGGCGGAAACGGCTCGCACTTTGCCGAAATGGCGAAATCCATGATTGCCGCTGTGATTGAGGTCGTCATGATCAGGCACGAAGAAGCCGATCGCAACCTGATCACCGTCATGGACCTGCTGTTTTCCGCCGGCTTTGAAAAGACACTGACGGAATGGGCCGGAGCGCCGGAGACCTTCGGCACCCGCCCGGCCGCCGCCGCTGCGACCTTCCTTGCAGCCGGCGAGAACGAGCGCGGGGCAATCAAGACGACGATCAAGAAGGCCTTCGATTGGGCGCGTTCCGACGAACTGCGCAGTTTCCTCAGCACCTCCACATGCTCACTCGAAAACCTGTTCGAGGGTCGCGCCGACCTCTTTCTGGTCGTGCCGCTCGACCAGGTGGACGCCCAGGCCGTCTTTCTCCGGTTGCTCACGAACATCATTCTCGGCATGGCCGTGCGCCTTGAGGGTGCCAAGAAGCCGAAAAGGAATGTGTTGCTGGTCTTGGACGAGTTTGTCCGTCTCGGCCGGATGGAAAAGCTGATCAACATCGCCAACGTCGCCGCCGGCTGCGGCATCGAGGCGCTGTTCATTACCCAGGACAAGGGCCAGATCGAAAGCGTCTACGGCAAGGGCGACACCGCCAGCATTCTCGGCTCGTGCGTCACCACCCGCATTTTCGGTCTCGGCCGCGCCGAATTCGAAACCGCCAACTGGGCCGCGAACGCGCTTGGCGATCAGACGGTGTTGACCCGAACGAAGCAATCCGCCGCGAAGTTCGGTGAGAGCCGCAAGACCTCAACCGCCGAGCAGCGCCAGAAGCTGATGACGGCAGATCAGATTTTGGAGATGAAAACGGGCAAGATGCTACTGCTGGCGGGGTCGAAGCCGCTAGCGTTGGTTGACGCGATCGTATCGCACCGGCATCCCGCATATCGGGGCAAGCTGGATCGGAATCCGATGGTCGCGTGACTACAGGCGCTCAACCGCGGAATGGTTGCCGCGAGCCCATTCAGATAAACCTATTGTTGAGATTGGTGGGGTAACTCTGTCCGTTGGCGGAACGGGACATTAATTGGGGAGAGGTATGAACATACGAGAGAAATTTAATTGTGTAATTTCTGCATTGAGAAAAACCTATTTTCCAGCATTGATTGTTGTTCTTTTTGCAACTGGTGCAGCTGCCACGTTATACGTGTTTTATAATGCGTACTTGGATCCAGATAACACTATAAAGAATGGACCATGGGGAGATTATGTCGGCGGTACTTTAAATCCGATACTTACATTTTTGTCTTTCTTTGGTGTTCTGGTCTCCATTTATCTTCAGCGTCTTGATCTTTCGCTCTCTCGGAGGGAGCTTGAGCGATCAGCCGACGCGCTGGAAAAACAAATTGAATCTATTGAAGCGCAGAACTTTGAGTCTGCTTTTTTTCAGATGCTCAATACGCACAGCGCAATTGTGAACGCCATAGATCTTCAAGATAAAGAAAGCGGCATCGAAACCCGTGGGCGTGACTGTTTTCGTGTTTTCTACACCAGATTTAACAAAATTTTCCGAGAAAACCTTTCCAAGGCAAAAAATAAACACTCAAGTGAAGACGTAATAAAATTATCATATTTCAATTTCTGGAAAGAACACCAGCTTGAGTTAGGTCATTACTACCGATTTCTATACAACGTTTTCAGATTCATGGATGAAAATAAATCATCAAAACCATATCATGCAAAATTACTCAGAGCTCAACTATCCGATCAGGAGCTATTATTGCTATTTTACAATTGCATTTCCGAAAACGGACGGAACTTTGTGTTGTACGCGGAAAAATACGCCATTTTTGACAATTTGCCTACCGTACGCCTCTTGGATGCCTCACATTCGGCCATGCTTAATTCGGCGGCATTCGGAAACAACCCGATGCACAACGCTAAGTCCATTAGGAGTTCGTTCACAAAGTCATAAGAGGAACGGATGGAGCCGCGCAGTCCGCTAGCGGGTGACGCGCCCCTCCCAATTTCCCGCTCGGGAATTAATCTACCGCGGATTGCGCTCCACTCTGGTTTATTCCCGATCGGGAAATTTCCCTCGACAAAGCGGCTGACATCCTGCTATTTTCCCGATCGGGAAATAAAAATGCCAACAAAAGTTAGAAGTCCAGCCGACATCGGCGCCCTGGTCCGCAGTACACGCAAGGAGCAAAACTTGCGACAGGACGAGCTTGCCGGCGTTTCGGGCGTCGGCCTCCGGTTCATTGTCGATCTCGAAGCCGGCAAGCCAACAGCACAGATCGGAAAAGTCTTGCAGGTTCTGCAAACGCTCGGCTGTTCGATCGATATTTTGGCTCCCGGGGAACGCAGAAAATGACGGTAAGAGTTCTCAATGTTTGGTGGGATGGTCGCATTGTCGGGCAATTCACCCAAGATCGGCACGGTGATATCGGCTTTGCCTACGCCGGAACTTGGCTTGATGACGAAAAGGCGCTTCCGCTGTCTGCCTCCCTCCCAAAGCGTCCGGAGCGTTTCTCTCGCCGTGAGTGCCGTCCATTTTTCGGCGGCCTGTTGCCCGAGGAAAGCCAACGTCTTGTTGCGGCGCAGGCATTGGGGGTTTCACCTGCCAACGACTTCGCTCTTCTTGATCGCCTGGGCGGCGACGTAGCAGGCGCGCTTCAACTTTTGCCTGAAGACCAGGAACCGATCAGCGCGCGACTGCTTTCGGATCAACAAACGATACCGCTGGATGAGGCCGGAATCGTTCGTATACTAGACGCACTTCCGACGCGGCCGTTATTGGCGGGCCAGGAAGGGCTGAGGCTGTCGCTCGCCGGTGCGCAATCCAAAGTGCCGCTTGTTCTGATCGACGGCCAACTCGCCCTTCCAGTTCCCGGCCAAGCAACAACGCACATTCTGAAACCGCCAATCGCGCGCTTCCCAGGAACGACTGAAAACGAAGCCTTCGTGATGAAACTCGCTGCAGCGATCGGCCTCGATGTCGCACCGGTTGAAGCAAGGTCCGCGAATGGGCGCCCATTTCTCCTGGTCGAGCGTTATGATCGTTTTCGTGACGCCGATGGTGTGGTTCGCCGCATTCACCAGGAGGACTTCTGCCAAGCACTTGGTGTGCCGCCTGAAACGAAGTATGCCAGCGAGGGCGGGCCGACTTTTAAGAATTGTTTCGAGTTGCTACGGCGGGTATCCCAGCGGCCGGGCACGGACATAGCAAAGCTAATGGACGCTGCAATCTTCAATCTCATTGTCGGAAATGCGGACGCCCACGGCAAGAACTTCTCAATTCTATATGACGACCAGGGGCCGAGAATGGCTCCGTTGTACGACCTGCTTTCCACGGTGACCTATCCAGATCTGTCACCGAAAATGGCCATGCGGATCGGCAAACGCGCCACCCTCACTGAGATGGATGTTGACGGATGGCAGGCATTTTCCAAGGATGCCGGTGTTGGCATGCCTCTGATACGCCGCCGTGTGAAGGAGCTTTGCGACGGCGTCAGAGAATTTTCCAGGCGCCTTGCCACGAGTGTTTCTGAGGCATCTACCGATTCCGGAACACTCGACCGGCTCGCCGATTTGGTGGTTGAAAGGGCAAAACTGGCCTCGTTGTCCATTTAACAAAAAACGCGCGCATCAAGAGTTTGTCCACTCTCAGTTGAGGGCGTATGCGTCTAATCTCTTACGTTTAATGGAAATGATTTCCAATCTCTGGTAATCAGTAGTCAATTCGGGCGAGGATATGACTATGGTCGATGAAATCCTGACTCTTCCAGAGGTTGCTGATTTGCTAAAAGTAGCGGAAAAGACGGTGTACACTATGGTGAAACGCCGTGACATTCCCGCATTCAAAGTAGGTGGCCAATGGAGGTTCCAACGTACAGATTTACTCTCCTGGATTGAGCAACAAAAAAAGAAGCAAATTTAACTCAAAGAAGCATACCCGCGAGATTCTTTTGTTGCAAAATGTATGGGGGAAACGTGCAGGGACATTTTAGCGGAATTCGAGACAATCATTCACGCGGCAGCGTGGCTGATTTTCTGAACCTCAGAATAACTGAGGGGAGCAAGCTCTCGATCGTGTCGGCTTACTTTACAATACACGCATATGAGGCTTTGAGTGCACGGCTAGAGGGAATTGAAAGCCTACAGTTTTTGTTCGGCGAACCACGGTTTGTTGCATCCCTCGACCCTGAAAAAACTGAGAGAAAGCACTTCTCCATCGACGACGATGGCCTGGAACTTGTCAATCGCCTTGCCCAGCGTAAGGTTGCGTTCGACTGCGCAAACTGGCTAAGAGAAAAGGTGCAAATTCGGTCCGTTGTTGATGCAAATTTCTTGCACGGAAAGATGTATCACATTGACGACGGGCGCCGCGAGCACGCCCTGCTCGGCAGCTCCAATTTCACGCGACGTGGGTTGGGCCTTTCAAAATCGCCCAACCTAGAGCTGAATCTTGTCGTTGATAGCGATCGAGACCGCACCGATTTGAAGGCATGGTTCGATACGATTTGGGAAAATGAAGACCTTGTATCGGACGTTAAAGACGAGGTTTTGCGCTACCTCGAACAGCTTTATGTCAACCACGCACCTGAGTTCATATATTTCAAGACACTCTATCATGTCTTCGAGCGCTTTATTTCAGGCCAGGACGCAGATGCTGCGCTGTTCGAGCAAACTGCAATCATAGACACTGAAATATGGAAGGCTCTTTTTGATTTTCAAAAAGATGGAGTTAAGGGAGCAATCCACAAGATTAACGCGCATAATGGCTGCATTCTCGCAGATAGCGTGGGTCTAGGGAAAACCTACTCKGCGCTGGCTGTAATCAAGTATTTCGAACTTCGGAATCATAGAGTTCTGGTCCTCTGCCCGAAAAAATTGCGCGACAACTGGACCGTTTTCTTGGCGCAAAACAACAGTGAGCTGAACCCTTTTTTGAAGGACCGTTTCAGTTACACGGTCCTTTCGCACACTGACCTTTCGCGTGAATCCGGAAGGGTTGACGGAGTCGATCTATCTTCGATCAACTGGAGCAATTTCGATTTGGTCGTGATCGACGAGTCTCATAACTTCAGAAACAATACAAAAGGTAGGCGTGACGAAGACGGAAACATTATCCGCAAGAGCCGATACGAACGGCTGATGGACGATGTCATTCGGAAAGGCGTTAAGACAAAGGTTCTCTTGCTATCGGCGACGCCAGTGAACAACGATCTGGGCGATCTTCGCAATCAAATCTATTTTGTTACAGAAGGCCGTGACGCCGCGTTTGCTCCGGATTTGGCCATCAACAGTATCAAAGATACGCTTTCAATCGCTCAGAAGACATTCATGGAATGGGCGCGTCGGAGCGGAGAACGAGAAGCGCGAGATCTTATGG
>NZ_JBFUBG010000077.1:0-32824 GCF_056405875.1 Rhizobium sp. P1_E6
GCTGCAGGGAGCGCTCGGTGACGCCGACGGCATTGTCGGTGCTTTAGGAACCGGCACAGTCTATAATGCGCGCCGTAACGGCAAACTGCATGGTATCGGCGGCTGGGGCTCGATCGTCGGCGATCAGGCAAGCGGCGCCCGCCTCGGCCGCGATCTCCTGGAAAAATCCTTGCTCGCCTATGACAAGGTTCGCCCCGCCTCATCGCTGACGGACAAGCTCATGGCAGAATACGGCAACGATCCGGAACGCGTCGTCGAATTTGCCCATACGGCCCGGCCGGCGGACTTCGCCCGTTACGCCCCCATGGTCTTCGAAGGCGCTCAGGCCGGCGATGCCACTGCAATCGAGATCGTCAAGGAGGCGGCCCGCGCCATCGACGGAAGCCTTGATGCACTGACATGGGCGGAATGCCCCTCCGTCTGCCTGCTTGGCGGACTGGCCAAAGCCTATCATCCCTGGCTTGCCGATCGGCACAAGGCGCTACTTGCAGAGCCGAAGGCCGATGCGCAGCAGGGCGCCGTCGACCTTGCCTTAAAACTTCTGAACGAACGGCAGAGAGGTGCGGCATGACCGACGATCTCGCCTCCATCCTTTCGCCGGAACGCTTGCAGGCCGGCGGCACCGGCCCGCTCTATGTGAAGCTGCGCCGCACGCTGGAAGACGCCGTCCGTACCGGCACGCTCGCCCATGGCGATGCCCTGCCCCCGGAACGCGACATCGCGGAATTTGCAGCCGTCAGCCGCGTTACCGTGCGCAAGGCGATCGATGAACTTGTTGCCGACGGCCTGCTGGTGCGCCGCCACGGCTCCGGCACCTTCGTAGCAAAACCGGTTTCGAAAGTCGAACAGCGCCTGTCGCAGTTGACCTCCTTCACGGAGGATATGGCCCGGCGCGGCATGACCGCCCGCTCCGAATGGCTGCACAAGGGCATCCACACGCCATCGCCCGACGAGATGATGATCCTCGGCCTCGGCACCGACATCAAGGTGTCGCGCCTGTCGCGCCTGCGTATTGCCGACGACGAACCGCTGGCGATCGAACATGCAAGCGTCTCCGGCGAATTCCTGCCCGATCCCTCCTCCGTCACCAACTCGCTCTATGCCGAGCTGGAGCGCCTCGGCGTGCGCCCCGTGCGCGCCGTGCAGCGGATTTCGGCGACCAACATGAAGGAAGCCGACGCCCATCTGCTCGGCGTCCCCGTCGGCCAGGCAGGGCTTTCCATCGAACGTATTTCTTATCTCGGCTCCGGCCGCGCGGTGGAATTCACCCGCTCGCTCTATCGCGGCGACGCCTATGATTTCGTGGCCGAGCTGACGATCGGCGCGACCTGATTTCCGGCCTGGAAATTGCTTCGTTTTCAAAAAGATAAAGCCGGAAAGTGAATCACTTTCCGGCTTTTGCAGTCAACTCAATCGACGTTCAAACTGCCGCGCCTAACCGGCGGCGAAGACTCGGTTTTCAGGCCGCGTCTTCGATCTCCTCGTCCGCCTTGCGCGGCACATAGTTGAGCACCGGCCCAAGCCAACGTTCGATCTCTGATATTCCCATGCCCTTTCGCTTGGCATAATCTTCCACCTGATCGCGCTCCACCTTGGCGACGCCGAAGTAATAGGAGTCCGGGTGGCCGATATAGATGCCGGATACGGACGAGCCAGGCCACATCGCATAGCTTTCCGTCAGCTTCACGCCGGCGGCATTCTCTGCATCGAGAAGGGCAAACAGCGTTTTCTTCTCGGTGTGATCGGGCTGTGCCGGATAGCCGGGGGCCGGGCGGATACCGGCATAGGTTTCGGTGATGAGATCTTCGTTAGAGAGCGTCTCGTCCTTGGCATAACCCCAATATTCGCGCCGCACGCGCTCATGCATGCGTTCGGCGAAGGCTTCCGCGAAGCGGTCAGCAAGCGCCTTGACGAGGATCGAGGAATAGTCGTCGTTCGAACGCTCGAAGCGTTCGGCAATGGCGATCTCCTCAAAGCCTGCCGTCACTACGAAGCCGCCGACATAATCCTGCACACCGCTATCGACAGGCGCCACGAAATCCGCAAGCGCTACGTTCGGGCGACCATCGCGCTTGGAAAGCTGCTGGCGCAACGTGTAGAAGGTTGCGAGATCCTCCTTGCGGGCCTCATCCTTGAAGAGGCGGATATCATCGCCGACGGTGCCAGCCGGCCAGAAGCCGATGACGGCACGAGGCCGGAACCACTTCTCGTCGATGATCTTCTTCAGCATCGCCTGGGCGTCGGCCCAGAGAGCCCGCGCAGCTTCACCCTGCTTCTCGTCTTCGAGGATCGCCGGATAGCGGCCGCGCAACTCCCAGGTCTGGAAGAACGGCGTCCAGTCGATGTACTTTGCAAGCTCGGCCAGATCGTAATCTTCGAACACCTTGGTGCCGAGGAAACCAGGCCTGGTCGGCTTGTAGGCGGCCCAATCGACCTTCTGCGCATTCTCGCGAGCCCGCGACAAAGGCAGGCGCACCTTTTCGGCCTCGCTACGCGCATGGGCGGCAGCAACCTTGGCATATTCGGCCCTGATGTCGTCGATATAACCCTGGCGGTTTTCCGGCGAAAGCAGCGCGGAGACGACACCGACAGCGCGGCTGGCATCCGTCACATAGATCGTCTGACCCTTGTTGTAGCCTGGATGGATCTTGACGGCGGTGTGCACACGGCTGGTCGTCGCGCCGCCGATCAGCAGCGGGATATTGAAGCCCTCCCGCTCCATTTCGGCCGCCACATGCACCATCTCGTCGAGCGACGGCGTGATGAGGCCGGAAAGACCGATGACATCGACCTTCTCGGCAACGGCCGTCTCCAAGATCTTCGTTGCCGGCACCATGACGCCGAGGTCGATGATCTCGTAATTGTTGCAGGCGAGCACGACGCCGACGATGTTCTTGCCGATATCGTGCACGTCGCCCTTGACGGTCGCCATCAGGATCTTGCCGGCAGACTTGCGCTCTTCACCACCATTCTGGCGCTTCTCCTCTTCCATGTAGGGGAGGAGAACGGCAACGGCCTGTTTCATGACGCGAGCGGACTTCACCACCTGCGGCAGGAACATTTTGCCCGAGCCGAAGAGATCGCCGACCACGTTCATGCCGGCCATCAGCGGGCCTTCGATGACGTGCAGCGGGCGCGCCGCCTGCTGACGGGCTTCCTCGGTATCGGCCTCGATATATTCGGTAATGCCGTTGACCAGTGCGTGCTCGAGGCGCTTCTCGACGCTCCACTCGCGCCAGGAGAGATCCTGAACGCGGCCTTCGCGTGCCGCGCCGCCACGGAATTTCTCCGCAACTTCGAGCAGCCGCTCGGTGCCATCGGGACGGCGGTTCAGCACCACGTCCTCGCAGGCCTCGCGCAGCTCCGGATCGATATTGTCGTAGACGGCAAGCTGACCGGCATTGACGATACCCATGTCCATGCCCGCCTGGATGGCGTGGTACAGGAATACGGCATGCATCGCCTCGCGCACCGGCTCATTGCCGCGGAAGGAGAAAGAGAGGTTCGACACACCGCCCGAGATATGGACGAGCGGCATGGTCTTGCGGATCGTGCGCGTCGCCTCGATGAAGTCGACGCCGTAATTATTGTGCTCCTCGATACCGGTCGCGACCGCGAAGATGTTCGGGTCGAAGATGATATCTTCCGGCGGGAAGCCGACCTTCTCGGTCAACAGCTTGTAGGCGCGGGTGCAGATGCCCACCTTGCGCTGATAGCTGTCCGCCTGCCCTGTTTCATCGAAGGCCATGACGACCACGGCCGCACCATAATTGTGCACCAGGCGCGCCTGGGCGAGGAAATTCTCCTCCCCTTCCTTGAGCGAGATCGAGTTGACGATCGCCTTGCCCTGCACCCGCTTCAGGCCGGATTCGATGATCGAGAATTTCGACGAGTCGATCATCACGGGCACACGGGCAATGTCCGGTTCGGCAGCGATGAGGTTCAGGAACTCGACCATCGCCTTTTCGGAATCGATCAGGCCTTCGTCCATGTTGATGTCGATCACCTGCGCGCCGTTCTCGACCTGGTCGCGGGCGACGTCGAGTGCTGCCGTAAAATCGGCATTGGTGATCAGCTTGCGGAAGCGGGCCGAACCCGTGACGTTGGTGCGCTCGCCGACATTGACGAAGGGAATGTCCTTGGTCAGCTCGAAGGGCTCGAGGCCAGACAGCGACATGAAGGGCCGGTGCTCGGGAATCGGCCGCGGCTTGTACTTGGCCACCGTCTCGGCAATCATCTTGATATGCTCGGGCGTCGAGCCGCAGCAGCCGCCGACGATATTGACCAGGCCTTCGCGGGCAAAGCTATCGATCTGTGCCGCCATCAGTTCCGGCGTCTCGTCATACTGGCCGAATTCGTTCGGCAGGCCGGCATTCGGATAGGCGCAGATAAAGGTATCCGCAACGCCCGAAAGCTCCTGCAGATGCGGGCGCATCGCATTGGCGCCGAGCGCGCAGTTGAGGCCGATCGTGAACGGGTTGGCGTGCTGCACCGAGTTCCAGAAGGCCGTCGGTGTCTGGCCTGACAGTGTGCGGCCCGAGAGGTCGGTGATCGTACCTGATATCATCACAGGCAGGCGGATGCCCTTGGCCTCGAAACGCTCCTCGCAGGCAAAGATCGCAGCCTTGGCATTCAGCGTATCGAAGATCGTCTCGATGAGGATGATATCGGCGCCGCCATCGATCAGGCCGTCGATCTGTTCGGCATAGGCATCGCGCAGATCGTCGAAGGTCACGGCGCGGAAGCCCGGATTGTTGACGTCGGGCGAAATCGAAGCGGTGCGGTTCGTCGGGCCGATGGCACCGGCAACAAAGCGGCGCTTGCCGTCCTCGCGCTCGGCGCGCTGCGCAGCCCGGCGCACGATCTCGGCGCCTTCCTTGTTCAGCGCATAAACCTCACCTTCCATCGCGTAGTCCGCCTGCGCGATGCGGGTTGAGGAGAAAGTATTGGTTTCCAAGATATCGGCGCCGGCCTTGGCGTATTTATAGTGGATTTCCTCGATCGCATCCGGCTGCGACAGGATCAGCAGGTCGTTATTGCCCTTCTGATGGCAGGCGCAGCCGATGAAACGGTCGCCGCGGAAATGGTCTTCATCGTAGCCCAGACCCTGGATCTGCGTGCCCATGGCGCCGTCAAGAACGAGGATGCGTTCGCTGGCTGCTTGCCTCAGCGCCGCAAACACTTCACTGCCATCACGCTTGCCCCCATCGGGACCAAAGAGATTGTCGAACACGGGAAGGCTCCTTGACGTCATAAGATCGGAAAAGACAAATCACATAAAGATATCTTTATGTCAACATATGCCTGTTGCTTTTAGCCATTACAAGCCTTGGCGGATGACAGACTCGCCCGACCCCTATATAGGCGTTTTTCATAAGGCATTGTGCACGAATTCGGAGGAGTATCATGGCACCTGCACTCGGCAACTGGTCCACCCGCACCTATCATCGCGGCTGGCTGCTTTCGCAGGCCAACGGCCTCTTCGATTTCTTCCAGCATAATTCCGTCAACCCGAAGGGCGGCTTCTACGATCTCGACGATGCCGGCAAGCCGCTCGATGCCGAAGGCCAGGTGCGGCCGATCCATATCGCCTCGCGCGCCGTCCATTGCTTCTCGATCGGCGCGCTGCTCGGGCGTCCGGGTGCGGCCGATGTCGTCGATCACGGCATGAACTACATCTGGAACAGTCATCGCGACCGCAGGAACGGTGGTTATTTCTGGTCGCTGGACAACAATGGTCCCGTCGATTCCAACAAGCAGGGTTACGGCCATGCCTTCGTCCTTCTCGCCGCCTCCTCCGCCAAGACGATCGGCCATCCGCTGGCCGATGGCATGCTCGCCGATATTACCGAGGTCCTGAACACGAAGTTCTGGGAAGCCAAGCACGGCGCTATCGCCGAAGAATTCACCGCCGACTGGCAGCCGCTCGATGGCGGCACCTATCGCGGCCAGAACTCCAACATGCATCTCACCGAAGCGCTGATGGCCGCCTTCGAAGCGACCGGCGACCGGGACTACCTGACCAAGGCCGAAAGCATCACCGATCTCGTTATCCGCCGCTCGGCAGGCTCCGTCGACTGGCGCGTCGCCGAGCATTTCGACGCCGAATGGAACCTCGACAAGGATTACTACCATCCGAACGAAATGTTCCGGCCGGCCGGCACGACACCCGGCCACTGGCTGGAATGGACACGCCTCATCCTGCAGCTCTGGGTACTCGGCGGCAAACGCCTCGAATGGATGCCGGATGCTGCCAAGGCCCTTTTCGAGCAATCCATGGCTCTCGGCTGGGACAATGACAAGGGCGGTTTCTTTTACACGCTCGACTGGGCAGACAGGCCTGCCAAGCGCAACAAGCTCTGGTGGCCGGCCTGTGAGGGTGCGGCTGCCGCGCACTTCCTGAACGAGCACCTGCCGAGCGATTATCACGAGGAAAGCTACCGCAAGATCTGGAATGTGATCGAGCGCAGCTTCATCGATCACGAGAACGGCGGCTGGCATGAGGAACTGACGGAAGACCTCGTGCCCTCGCACTCGCTCTTCCCCGGCAAGGGCGACATCTACCACGCCCTGCAGGCCTGCCTCATCCCGCTTTTCCCGGCGACGGGCAGCCTGACCAAGGGCATTAGCGAAGCCGGCGGCAAGCTCTGAGGCGAAGACTTAGTAGCCCGGCACGACCGGCGGCGCTGCGTTGGGGTTCTGCTGGAACCACTGCACCTCGGCGCTCGCGTCATCGAGTTCGTCCTCGACGTCGCGCTGCTCTCTGCGAATGCGGCGCATATCGTCTTCGAGATCGTCCATCCGCCGGCGGATATCATGCCGGTCTGCATCGGGTGCATCCTTGAGCCTGCGCGACAGCTCGTCGATCTCGGCTTCCTTCGATCCATAATCGCTCTGCAGCGAGCTTAGCCGTGATTGCACCGAATGCTGACGGTTCCCGAGCGTATAGCCTCGCAGGAAGCCTGCAGCCGTCTGCGGCGGGCAGACATTGGAGTAGCCGTGGCCCGCCTGCCCGTGCATCAGGCCGCTCATCGGCGTGCAGTAGCGCACCAGGCCTGCCTGAAAGCCCTGATACCAGATGGTCTGGTCGGGCACGATCTTCACCCGCTCGCAGGATTTGGCGTGCGCGGCAAAACGCTCCTGCGGCTCATAGCCGGCGGCCCCGTCGGATTCGCCGATCACCCGCCAATCGGCGGCGACGCATTCCTCTTTCGAGAGCGTATTGCAGGAGGCGAGGAAGAGGCTGAAACCAATGGCAGCAAAGGCAAAGAGCAAACGTAACATGGTGTCCCGGCGGCAAGTTACAAAACCGGGCGCACCTTATCGTCACGAAATATAATCGTCACCGGGAACGGATCGCGACCTTGCAGTTTTCGTGGCTTTTATTTGTCAAAAATGAGGCACTCAGGCGAGCCTCAGCGTATCCAGATCCTTCGCCAGCATCAGCGCCAGGGCCTCGACCGCGAGATTGTGGTCGTCCCGCTGCGGCAGGCCGGATACGGTGACGGCGCCGATGCAGCCCGTGCCCCTGACGTTGATCGGGAAGCTGCCGCCATGCGGCGCATAGTCGGCGCCGGAAAGCCCGTTATCTTCCACCGTCTTGCCCTCCTTCTGCAGCTTCAGCCCGGAAGCGTAGCTGCTGCGGAAATAGCGGAACACCATGTTGCGCTTGCGACGGACCCAATGAACGTTGTCGGGCGTCACACCCGGAAGCGCCGCATAGAAGACCGGCATGGAATGCAGCGTGATATCGATGGCAATGCCGAGGCCACGCTCTGTGGCAAGTTCCTGCAGGAGCTTGCCGAGCTGCCATGCAGTCGTCAGATCGAAGGCATCGAAGCTCAGCGCCTTTTCCTGTTCCGCGATAAGGATCAGATCTTCTTCGATCGACATGGCACGGCTCTCCTCTCAGCGTGATGGTCGGCAGTGACCATTCTCACCCAAAGGGAAAAAGTAAAGCAGAAACTTGGCACTATGCACCGCTCAAAGTTTCGGCGTCAGCATCTCGAAACGGTCGCGGACCGTCGAGCACGTATCGCCACCGAGCCGCGCAATGGCATCGACCATGGCGGGATCCACGTGCAATCGCTCGGGGTCGACCACCCCGTCGCGGTAATGCGCATAGACGATCTCGCCCATGATGATCTGCCGTGATTTGCCGAGTTCGAGCGTTATATGCCGGCGGCATTCGAAGGCGGCCGGCGCCTCCTCGACCCAGGGCGAAGCAACCTTCACGCCAGGCATCGCCGTCAGACCCGCCTCTTTCAGCTCATCGACACCACGCGGATATTTGGCGCCGCAGATATGCATGGCCTCGGCAATGGCGAAGGAGACGATGTTGACCGTAAAGACCTCGGTCACGCGGATATTGTGACCCGTATCCTTGAAGGCCATGTCCGGATGGTTTTCAACTCCGATGGCGAGGATCGGCGGATCGGCCGACAGGCAGTTGAAGAAGGAGAAAGGTGCGGCATTGATGCGCCCGTTTTCATCCACCGTCGTCACCAGCGCGATCGGTCGGGGGATGATGGTGCCGATCATCAGCTTGTAGCGCTCGCGCTCGGTCAGCGCGGTGAAATCAAAGGAAACGGACATGTTCAGCCGACCGCCCGAATTGGCGCAAAACCGCTCATCGCACCGGTAAAAGACTTCGGCAGCGGCGAGGCATAGGAGCCGCGCTTGCTGGTGGAGAGCCCCAGCGATACCAGCGCCTCCGCCTGCTTGACGGCAGCAGCCACGCCGTCGATGACGGGCACGCCGTAGAACTCCTGCAGTTCGCGCGCCAGATCCGTCATGCCGGCGCAGCCGAGCACGATCGCCTCTGCGCCATCTTCCGACAGCGCCCTCTCGATTTCCGCCTTCAGCTTGCCGATCGCTCCCGATGCCGCGTCTTCCAGTTCCAGTACCGGAATATCAGAGGCCCTGACCTTCGCCCGCCCGCCCATGCCATAGCGGCGCACGAGATTGTCGATCAGCACCCGCGAGCGCTCCAGCGTCGTCACGACCGTGAAGCGCTGCGCAAGAAAGCCAGCGGTCGCAACGGCGGATTCGCAGAGACCGAGAACCGGCACATTGGCAAAGGTGCGTGCCGCATCAAGGCCGGTGTCATCGAAACACGCGACGATTGCCGCGTCATAGCCGGTCTGCTGACGCTCTTTCAGCTCCGTCAAGAGGCCGGGGATGGCAAGAGCCCCGTCATAATGCCCCTCGATGGAAACAGGGCCCATGCGCGAGGTCGCGACCATGATCTCGGTGCCGGCGGCGGCAACCGCGCGTGCAGCGGTCGCTGCCTTCTCCGTCATGGAAGCAGTGGTATTGGGATTGACGATCAATATGCGCATGTCAGCTTGTCTTTGCCTGCCGCCGGCCGAGCATCGTCATGATGCCGAGCGCGACGAGAATGATGGTGAAGGAGAAGAGCGTCGTGACCGTACCGAGCGCATAGAGCACCGGCGTCGTGACGTTCGTGGTCATGCCGTAGATTTCGAGCGGCAGCGTATTGTAGGTGCCGGACGTCATCAGCGTGCGCGCGAATTCGTCATAGGAAAGCGTGAAGCCGAACAGGCCGACGCCGATCAGACTTGGCGCGATCATCGGCAACACGACATGTCGGAAGGTCTGCCAGGAGGTCGCGCCAAGATCCCGCGCGGCCTCCTCATATGCCGGCGAGAAACGGTTGAAGACGGCAAACATGATCAGCACGCCGAAAGGCAATGTCCAGGTCAGATGCGCTCCGAAGGCCGAGGAATACCAGGCCGGTCGCAGGCCGCCCTGCTGGTAGACGACGCCAATGCCGAGCGAGATGATGATCGACGGCACGACGAGGCTCGCGACCGTCGCATAAAACAGCACGGAAGAACCGCGGAAACGCCGGCGGAAGGCAAGGCCCGCCATGAGCGAGACAACGACGGTCACGATCATCACCATCAGGCCGAGGATGAACGAGCGCCGGAAGGATGCGCCGAAATCACCGACCGCCTGCTTCTCGAAAAGATTGAAGAACCAGTGCGTCGAAACGCCATTCAGCGGGAAGGTCAGGCCACCATCCGGCCCCTGAAACGAGAGGATGACGATCGCAGACAGCGGCCCGTAGAGGAAGAGCACGAAGACGGCGAAGAAGAGTGCGAGCAAGTAGAATTCGAAGGAGCGTTTTTCGCGATACATCCTAGAGCTCCTTGCGAATATCGACAACGCGCAGGATCGCAGCGACCATCAACAGCACGACGGCCAGCAGCACGACGGCGTTGGCGGCGGCCGCCGGATATTGCAACAGCGACATCTGGTTCTTCATCATCAGCGCTACGGAGGCGCTCTGCCCGCCGGACATTACCTGCACGGTGGAGAAATCGGCCATGACGAGCGTGACAACGAAGATTGTGCCGATCGCTATACCCGGCTTGGCAAGCGGGATCACCACGTTCCACAGCACCTGCCAACCGGAGGCGCCGGCATCACGCGCCGCTTCGAAAAGCGAGCGGTCGATTCGCATCAGCGTGTTGAAGATCGGCGTCACCATGAAGAGCGTGTAGAGATGCACCATGGCAAGCACTACGGCGAAATCCGAATAGAGCAGCCATTCCACCGGCTGCGGCACGATACCCATTTCCACCAGCGCCGAATTGACAAGCCCGTTGCGGCCGAGCACCGGGATCCACGAGATCATGCGGATGATGTTCGAGGTCATGAAAGGCACGGTGCAGACGAGGAAGAGGATCATCTGCGTCGAGGTCTTGCGGATATGGAAGGCCAGGAAATAGGCGACCCAGAAGCCGATGAAGAGCGTCAGCGCCCAGACGATGACGGTGAATTTCAACGTGTTGAGATAGGTCTTCCACGTCACCCATGAACCCAGCGTGTCGGTGTAGTTCATGGTCAGGAAGTCGGGATAGATGCCGGCGAAATCATAGTCCCAGAAACTGACGACAGTGATCATCAGGATCGGCAGGACGAAGAAGAAGCCGAGGATGGCGATCAGCGGCGTGGCCTGCAGATAGGAGATCGCAGATGGCGCAAGCCTGAAGGCGCGTTTGGGCGCTTCTAGTGCCGGTATCGTCTGCTCTGAAGCGATCGTGGCCATTCTTCCCCCTTCGGAAATCTGTCCTGTCCGAACAGGGAGGGATAAAAAGACCCCTCCCCAACCCTCCCCACAAGGGGGAGGGAGTTTTCAGGCTGCACCCTCGCCGAGTTCCCTCCCCCTTGTGGGGAGGGTTAGGGAGGGGAAAGCCACAAGCACTTAAGCCGCGATGAACTCGTTCCATCGGCGAACCATGTAGCGGTCCTCGTCCATGACGGAGTTCCAGCAGGCGATGTGGCCGATACGMTCTTCGAAGGAGCCGCCATCGCGAACCGAGCCGGCCTTCTCCATGACCTTGCCTTCGGGCGAGAGGATATCGCCCTGCGCAGCCTTGCCTTCCATCCAGTAGCCCCACTCGTCGGCGGTCATGAATCCCTTGGCGGTTTCAAGGCAGGCCGAGTAGTAACCCTGGCGGTTGAGGTAGGCGCCGACCCAGCCGGACGTGTACCAGTTGATGTACTCGTAGGCGGCATCGAGCTGTGCGCCCTTGAGATGCGCGGCAAGACCGAGACCGCCACCCCAGGCGCGGTAGCCTTCCTTGAGCGGCTGGAAGCGGCAGGCAATGCCCTTGCCGCGGACGGCGGCAACGGCCGGCGACCACATGGACTGGATGACCACTTCGCCCGATGCCATCAGGTTGACCGACTCGTCGAAGCTCTTCCAGAAAGCGCGGAACTGGCCGTCGCCCTTGGTCTTGATCAGGAAGTCGATCGTCTTGTCGATCTCTTCCTTGGTCATGTTGCCCTTGTCGGCATATTTGATCTTGCCGGAGGCTTCGGCGATCATCGCCGCATCCATGATGCCGATCGACGGCACGTTGATGATGGCCGTCTTGCCCTTGTAGGCCGGATCGAGAATGTCGGCCCAGGAGGTGATTTCGCGCCCGGTCAGGTCAGGACGAATGCCGAGCGTATCGGCATTGTAGATCGTCGGCATCATCGTGAACCACTGCGTCTGCTCCTTGGCGAACTTCTTGGAATCCTGCGCCTCGACGAAGCCGACCGTGTGCGGCGCCGTCCCTTGCGCGATCGTGCTGTCCGCCTTCAGCTTGCCGCTCGTGAAGATCGGCACGACCTTGTCGAAATACTTGAGCTTCTTGWCGTCCATCGGCTGCAACACGCCGGTCGGGAACACCTTCTTGCAGATCCAGTATTCGATATCGGCAATGTCGTAGCTGTCCGGCTGCGTCACGGCGCGCTGGGCGGCGGCGTCGGAATCGGTCGCCGTCATCTCCAGCGTGATGCCGAGATCCGCTTTGCACTTTTCGGCGATTGCATTGATGTTCGAAACGCCGGTGCCGAACTGGCGGAGCGTGATGTTGGACTGCGCCCAGATGGTCGGAAAGCCGGTGATGGCGCCCGAACCCGCAATTGCGCCGACGGCAGCGGCACCCGTCTTCAGAAGCGAGCGGCGGGAAATTCCCTTTTCCGCCTTGGTGTTTTTCGTTTCAGTCGTCATGGCAGTTCCCCTTTTCTTGATATTGAAGGTTATGCAGACACGCGGCCAAGGAGGACGGCATCCTCCAGAGCCCAACTCAAAGACACCGCATCGCCGACCGAAACCGGCTTTGCGAAGTAATCGCTATCACTTGCGATGACGGTGAAGTCATCGCTGCCGGCTCCCAGAACGGTGATTTTTACCGAGGAGCCGCGATATTCGATGTTGGAGACGAGACCGTCGAAGCCGAGCGTCCACTCGCTCGCGACCTGAAGGCGCACGCGGTCGGTGCGGATGCCGATATCGACGGCTTCGCCAACTTCCCTGCCCGTTCCGCGGACTGAAAAGCTCTGCCCCTCCGGTACCTGCATGACGACAACGCCATTCTCGCTCGATGTCACCCGGCCGGAGAGCACGTTGTGATCGCCCATGAAGCGGGCCACGAAGGCAGTCGCCGGCTTCTCGAAGACCTGTCGCGGTGATGCGGCCTGCTCGATCTTCCCGTCATTCATGATGACGATGATGTCGGCGAGCGCCATCGCCTCTTCCTGGCTGTGGGTCACATGCACGAAGGTGATGCCGAGCGTCTTCTGCAGCTTCTTCAGTTCCGCCCGCATGCGGATCTTCAGGAATGGATCGAGTGCAGAGAGCGGCTCGTCGAGCAGCAGTGCTTCCGGATCGGTAATCAGGGCACGCGCTAGAGCCACACGCTGCTGCTGGCCGCCGGAAAGCTGTGCCGGCCGCCTGCTGGCATAGGCCTCCATCTGCATCAGCCTCAGCATATCAAGCGCTTTGGCCCGGCGCTCGTCCTTGTCGACACCCTTCATCTTCAGGCTGAAGGCAACGTYGTCGACAAGGTCGAGATGCGGAAACAGCGCATAGGACTGGAACATCATCGCCGTCCCGCGCTTTGCCGGCGGAAAATCGGTGACGACGACATTGCCAAGACGGATATCGCCTGATGAAATGCTCTCATGACCGGCGATCATGCGCAGCGTCGAGGTCTTCCCGCAGCCGGATGGACCCAGGAAGCAGCAATAGGAACCAGCCGGGATCTTAAGGCTGATGGCATGGACCGCCGTGGTCGCGCCATAGACCTTGGAAACGGATGCTATATCGATCTCTGCCGCTTTCGACATCGTGTCTTCCCCTGTTCGAGAAGGACGATGCATCTGCCGTGCCAATTCRCAGGCCGCGCTTCAAACCCTTACAATCCATGAATTTTTCATGACATAATGTTGCCTGGCGAAATCGCAGGCATTTTCGCACTGCACACAAAATGGGCTTTCGTGCTCAATTCGAGCAAAAAATCGTATACAATTTCGCCTGCATTATGCGCACAAATTCCGTTTAACTTTTACGACGAAGGCGGATATGGTTTGCAGACACTAGGGAAACCGATTTCATGAAATCCGCCGCCAGCGCTCTGCAACCGGGTGATGCCCAAGAAATCGGCGCCTCGCAGATCCGCGATGCCATCCGGGATGCGATCGTGGAGCGGCGTTTGTCGCCCGGCACGAAATTGTCTGAAAGCGATGTCGGCAATCTCTTCAATGTCAGCCGCACGCTCGCCCGCGCCGCCCTGCAGGCGCTTTCCTATGAAGGTCTGGTCAGCGTCGAGAAGAACCGCGGCGCCTTCGTCGCCTACCCCTCGCCGGAAGAAGCGCGGCAGATTTTTGCCGCCCGCCGTCTGGTTGAGCCCGGCATCCTGCGGGACGCGGCAGCCCGCATCACCCCATCTGATATCCAGCATCTCAAGCAATTGCTTTTGGAGGAGGGCCGGCTGATGAGCGAGCGTGGCCAGACCGCAAGGCGGGCCGAAATCAAGGCCTCGGGCGATTTCCACCTGACGCTTGCTGCCATCTCCGGCAATGCCATCATGCAGCGCTTCATGGAAGAACTGGTCGCCCGCTCCTCGCTGGTGATTGCCCTCTACGGCCAATCGACGGTCTCCAGCTGCGGCCATTCCGAACATGGCGATATCATCGAAGCGATCGAGCACAAGGAACTCGACCGCGCCTGCCACCTGATGCTCCACCACATCGCCCATATCGAGGCCGATCTCGATCTGCGCGAACGCAAGAGCCTCGGCCTCAAGGAAGCATTCGAACTCTGAGGGGTTAGTGGCCCGGCGGAACGATGGCTGCAGCGCGGCTGATCTCCTCCACACTCATCGGCTCGCTGGAACGCAGTTTCACCTGGCCATCCCGACCGATCAGCACCAGCCCGAATTCGCCGCTGAGCGGCCCCTGAAGCTCATCGCGCAGTTCGTCGGCATCAAGGTCCCGCCCATCCTCGAAAAGCGAGAATGCGCCGCCGCCAGCGACCGTGAAGACCTCGATATCATCTTCGATAAGCCGCATCTGCGACTTGCGCAGCAATTCGTCCTGAACGATCGGCCTGTTGTCCTCGGCATCGGCGAAGACGATGAGGACATTCTTTTCGCCAAGGAACTGCTCCAGCGATCGCGGCAGATGAGCCTCGCGAACGCCCGTTCCCATGATTTCGTGTAAAATGGATCTCAACATGGTGCTCATTCCTTCTCTGCCTGTTTCAACGGCTGGAAATGAGCAGGGTTCCCCGCAAGGAATAGGATCGCGGCCAGTGCCGCGATCCTGAAAGGCCTATTCTCGGGATTCCGCTTCGGATGCGCGCGTCGAAAGCGCGACGATATCAGGCGTGCCATTGGCAAGAAGGCGCTTGCGCACCAGAACGCGCATGACGCGCGCCGCCGTGGAGAAAGTCATCTGATCCAGCGGTCCCTCGCCTTCCCAGGGTTTGGTCAGCCGTTCGGTGACGGCGCCGACAATATTGGCAGGGACGATATCGGTGCATTCACGCATGGCTTCGAAAACGAAGCTGATTGGAATGACCCTGCCTTCATGGGTGACAATCGGCTCCGTCAGTTCGCTGTCCCATTCCTCGTAGGCATAAAGCGCCTCGCGGAAGAGCTGTTGCAGGGTAAACGGTGCATGTCCGTTGTGAAGTGGCGGCAGTGCATTCATCATGTCTGTCTCCTCTGATGGATTAAGCCAGCTTCCTCAAGACCCGGTCCGGATCGACGCGGAAACAACAGCTCGGTTCCTCCTTCGGACCGGATACACGATTCATTTTATAGAGTAACACGGGCGTGATAAAGCCATTTCTGACCGCCTTGCGTACCGCATCTTCTAACCGATTGAAATTCATTGAGACTTGCCGGCGTTTTTTTGCTGTCGAGACACGCTAAACCGGTATTTCGCCTGTAGGACGGCATCGGAAAGACCGGATTTGGAACCTTTAACGTGCTGACTGGTTGTGCCTCAGCAAGTAGTCTGGGGAGATMAGAATGACGCAAATTCACCAACCCGAACGACGCAGCCGCACCCTGCGTGGCCGCCCGTATAGTCTTCACGAATTCGCCGCCAAATACGGCCTCAAGAACGAACAGGCCGAAAGCCTCTTTACCCGCTTCGGTCCGTCTTCCGTCGAACTGGACTTGCTGATGGCCGCCAAGCGGCGTCCGCCTGTTCAGCCTGATAGCATGCGCGAGTAGGAGACGATCGTGAGCGGCAAAGACAAAATCCACAAAGACGCCGAAGGACAGTTCGCGCGTTCGCAAGAGGGTCGCCGCAACAGCGGCGTCTCCAGCGCCAAGCCGCGCGACATCACCCATTCTGATGAWGCCACCATCCATCGCACCCCGCCCGGCCAGAAGTCTCGCAAGGACTGGAATGTCAAACACGACGAAGCCAACAGCGAGCGCTCACGCTCTGAATAATGCGTCTCCCTCCGCGGCTCCCTGGAGGAAATTTCACAGAATATGTCGGGAACACATGTCAGGTGAAATCGTTCTTCCGGTAAGCATGGCGTAACGCCATGCCGCCCCATCGGAATGCCGGCAATGCCGGCTCATTCACAAGATCAGCTTGAGATATCCGCCTTTGGCGGGAGGCCAATCGTGTGGAATCGAGGGAAAAGATCGGCGCAAGAAGGACGAAACGATGAGCAACACCTCCCGGCATGAGTGGATATGCAAGCGAGCCTATGCGATCTGGGAAGCGGAGGGCAGGCCGAATGGCCGCGATTCCGAGCATTGGCTTCAGGYGACGGCCGAACGCGAGAGACTGGAGCGCACGCGTGCCTCGACGGATGGCAACGAAGTTCTCGTCAAATTTCGCCCGAAAGCGCCGAAACCACCTAAGCCGGCCGCTTTCAGCAACCAGCGCCAAAAGCTGTCACGGGCCGGGTAAAAGCGCGGCTATTCCAAACTGATCCGGAAACGGGCGGAGAAATCACCTTCCCACCACATCGGGAAGTTGGTTCCCCATTTATTATTGTGCAGGTTGAAGCGGATTCCCTCTTCGAAATCCGGCAGGCCCCTGCAGAAACTCATGAAATCCCAGTTCTGCGGCGCGATCAGCGGCGTATCCAAGGGCGCGACGACGAGCGCGCCGTTGGACACGCCGAATTCGCCACGGACTGCAGTCACCGCCTGAAGCTGGCCTCCACCGGATCTGGCGAAATTTCCGGACTGGTGCCAGAGACCCATTTTCCTGAAAGCCCAGTCCTTTGCGACCTCGGGCGTAAAAGACAGGAAACTTGCCTCCGGCATGCGGTTCGCCGCCTTGTCTCGCAGCGAAAGGCGCAGTTGCAAGGCCTCACCATCGGCCGAGAATTCAATCGCTAGCTGCCGCGGAGCGCCAAACCGTTCGACGGCTTCGGCCGCCATGGACAGCAACAGGCTTCCCTCGCCTGCACTCTCGAGATGAGGCACAAAAACCTTCGAGAGCGCAGCGCCCGAACGGCCAAGCCCCGGCTTGTCGTGATCCAGCACCGCCCATTCCTGCCGGTGAGTGAGATAGCTGTCCATATGCCTGGCAACGTCGGCAGCGTCATAGCTCTCATAGCGATAGGCGATCAGCGAGCCAGCACGGCCAGCCATCCGCCGCCCCCGCGGTGACGTGAGCGCTGTGACATCACCGGTTAGCTCATCAAGCTCGATCGACCAGCCGCCGGCGCTCAGGCGGGTGTCGCGGCTCGCGCTGCCGACGAGCGCGGGCGCGAAAAGCTCTGAAAGCACGGCCTGCGCCTCATGCTGATCTTTGGCATCGAGTTCGGCGACGGCCTGATCGATATAGCCGCGCTGCTCGTCCCATGACGCCTCGGTATAGGCGAAACGGTAATCGGTTTTGCGCGCGGCGTTGAAATCGGCTTTTGCCCAGGCCTTGTCGTCGCGCAGATAGGATTTGATATCCACTCCGCACGTGTGCTCCGCCACCATGGCGAGCCCGCGGCCGAAGGCGAGCCTGCGCGCATTGAGCCCCTCGCCGGCAAAGCGGTCATAGAGCCGTTGCAGGGCCAGGAACTTCGCCGTCTTCAAGGGATCGGTGGCGCTGCCATGGATCCAGCTGTCGCCAAGCTCCAGCTCCAGCACCGGAAAACGCTCCCGCTCCTCCCAGAGGATCGCGCCATAATCCTCCAGCGTCGCCGCGCGGAGGATCGCCCCAGGCTCGAGACGACGCAAGTCGCGATAGGCTTCCGCCGTCTGCGGCACGCTCTGCGGACCGATATTGTCCTGCGTGTGGGCAAAGCTCAGCCCGTCATCGAAACCTTCGGGGAAATAGGTCTCGCCATAGGAGCGCTGATACATGACGACGACTTCAGCGCCGTCAGGCGCGCGCCAGCGGAAAACGTCAGGCACCTCAGGCGTCGGCGAAGCCGTGTTGACCCCGAGATGCAGGAAGCGGAAGCCGGCCTCGGCCAGCAAGGGCACCATGCCGAGCGTATGGCCGGGAACGTCGGTCATCTTCGCCGCAATCGTCTTTTTGCCGAAACGGCGGTCGAGCTCCTGCGAATAGGAAAGACCGGCACGGAACAGATCAGGCGACATCAGCTCCGTATGGGTGGTGAAAGGCAGCCCGTGCCACCGGATGAGCCCGCGTTCGATCGCCTGCTCCAGGGCCGCGACCTCGGCAGGCGATCGTGAATTCAGATGATCCCAGATCAGCCACGCGCCTGTTGTCCAGATGAACTTCGGCTCTTCAGGGTTTTCGGCATAAAAATGCGCACCGGTCTCGATCGCCTGCGGGATGAAGCGTTCATGATATTGACGACGGACTTTTTCGGCATGGTCCGTAAAGCCGATGTCGAGATGGGTMTTGAAGACCAGATGCACGCGCTTTTCGGTCATTTGCATTCCATTGGGCCGGTCTTGCCGCTATCGAGCGGCTTTTACGCGGTCTCAGCGCAAGGCGCTGTGTGTTCAACACGCAATACCGGCCATCCCTCCCAATATGATACAGCGGCACTTGTGTAACCGTTTCCACAAGCACCTTTGCGCTCCGCGCTAACGATCCGTCAAGCATATTTGGGCGATATGCTGGAATATGCTGGATATTTTGCGGGGTCAGGCTTCACATACCTTGCCTGTGGTGCGTGACCCCAATTAACTGGCGACAAATGTGAAGACGTGTTCATATGCCATCTGCTCTGATGGCCGGTGAGATACGTTCGCGATATGCCTGTCATCTTGCTGCTTTACACGACGTATCCGAACCTTCGCCGATGGCCGCTTCATGACCGAATTCACCGTCCATGCCACGCATTCCGATCAGGCGAACGATCCCTGTTTCTACGTGCCCTTCGGTATTCCCTCGGGCACTACACGCGTTGACGCGACGATGAGCTATGACAAGGCGAGGACTGCATCATCGATCTCGGCATCCTCGATGTCAGGGCGGCCGATTATCCCATGGTGAAACCGGCCCCAAAATGGTCGCGCCCATCGGGCGACCAGTGACGGTTCATCGAAGATGATTTCGTGACTGATTTAACTGTAAAGGAGCGATTATTTCTCTTCGCAGAGCGTCCGGTGAACCTCTGTCCAGAACAAGGCAAGCAACGTATCRCCATTGCGTTCGGCGACGAGCGCGCGGATCAACGCCTCGGAGCCGGCCATGTCCTGCCAGCTGGATTTCAGCCCTTTGGCTGCCTGATGGCATTCGGCGATGTCGAAAGTTCTCTTGCTGTCCATCTGGAGCCTCCCCGAAAAAGGCGCTAACAGACGGGTCTGGAAAAGTCATTCCCCGCATATGTGGGGATACCTTGTATTTTTGACATTCCTCGCGGTAGGATTGAACGGTTTGAGGCAGGCGGCACGATGACGGAAAATAGCTATTCGCAAAAGTTCGAATCCGTTTTCGAACAGATCAAGGCTGCAGCCAATGTCGATACTTCCATCCGCATTTTCCAGGCGGAGTACGCCGTCGACTACGTCACCTATCACCTGGCTCAGACCATTGCGGCAAAGATCGACGCCCCTTTCGTGCGCACGACCTATCCGGATGCCTGGGTGTCGCGCTATCTGCTCAACAGCTATGTAAAGGTCGATCCGATCGTCAAACAGGGCTTCGAGCGCCAGCTGCCCTTCGACTGGAGCGAGGTGGAGCCGACACCGGAAGCCTATGCCATGCTGGTCGACGCCCAGAAGCACGGGATCGGCGGCAACGGCTATTCGATCCCCGTTGCCGACAAGGCGCAGCGCCGGGCGCTGCTGTCGATCAATGCCCGCATTCCGCTCGATGATTGGACCGCTATGGTCAAGCTCTATCGCAATGAGTGGATCGAGATCGCTCATATGGTTCATCGGAAGGCCATCTACGAGCTTCACGGCGAGAACGACCCGGTGCCGGCACTTTCTCCGCGCGAAATCGAATGCCTGCATTGGACCGCGCTCGGCAAGGACTACAAGGACATCGCCGTCATCCTCGGCATTTCCGAGCACACGACCCGCGATTATCTGAAAACCGCCCGCTTCAAGCTCGGCTGCGCCACCATTTCCGCAGCTGCGTCGCGGGCCGTGCAGTTGCGCATCATCAATCCCTGACCTGCCCCAAAATTCGGCCTTAAGAGTTGCGCCCGGCAAGACCGGGTACAACCTGTTGATGTCCATCGTCCATGCGACCCCCACATATGCGGGGGTCCATCTGTGGGCACCCATATGTGGGAATTTCCGAGCCCGTCTTCCTGAACCATTCTGCCCTCACGAACCCAACACGCTGGAGGGAAAAATGTTCGTTATCATTCAGGCACATGAGTATCAGAAATACGCTTTCATACTCGACCAGATGTTCCGCCTGCGCAAGAAGGTCTTCGCAGACACCCTTGGCTGGAACGTTCCGGTAATCGGCCCCTTCGAGCGCGACAGCTACGACTCGCTCTGCCCGGCCTATCTCGTCTGGTGCAACGAAACCCGCACCCGCCTTTACGGCGGCATGCGCCTGATGCCGACGACCGGACCGACCCTCCTTTACGACGTCTTCCGCGCAACCTTCCCGCAGGCAGCCAATCTTGTCGCGCCCGGCATCTGGGAAGGCACCCGCATGTGCATCGACGAAGAGGCGATATCCGCCGATTTTCCCGATGTCGATGCCGGCCGCGCCTTCTCCATGCTCCTGCTTGCGCTCTGCGAATGCGCCCTCGATCACGGCATTCACACCATGATCTCCAACTACGAACCGCATCTGAAGCGCGTCTACAAACGTGCCGGCGCCGAGGTTGACGAACTCGGCCGCGCCGATGGCTACGGCAAATATCCGGTCTGCTGCGGCGCCTTCGAAGTTTCCGAGCGTGTGCAGGACAGGATGCGTGCATCCCTCGGCATCGATACCCCCCTCTATACCCGCTATGTCCCGACGCGTTCCGTCGTGACCCAATTCCTGGAGATGGCAGCATGAACCGCTTGAGCGAAACCACCGTGCAAAAAGATATCGGCGCGTTGGAACGACATATCCTCGCATCCCGCGATATCGCCACGCAGATGGGAGATCCCTTCCTCTCCTATCTCCTCTCGATGGCTCTCTTCACGATCTATGAGAAGAAGGCGCATCAGGAAAACGATCTGCTGAAGAGCAGCTATAATTGACGGTTTCCAGAGGCAGCGGCCGGGCCTGAAGCAGACCTCCCCTTCAGGTTCGGCTGCGCCGTTCAAATATCCGATCCCCAGCCGGTTTTATCGGTATTCGAAAATCCACGCGAGGCACATCACGGACCGGAACGAGGACCGCGTGCGCGAGCGCGTCTACGCAATCTGGGAAGAGGAAGGCAGGCTGGGATGAGGAAGGCAGGCCGGAAGGTCAAGATGCGCCACTGGAGCGATGCTGAAGCCCAACTGCGCGGCAACGAGACACCGAGGCCAGTAAACAAGCTCGCAAACAGATCGAAGAACCGAAGCCGCAACAGACAACGGGCGTTCCCACCCCGCCGCCGTCACCGGCGAGCCCTGAGCCTTCAGGGTGCTATCGGATCATGGAAGCAATCGTCGTGATCAAGGCCTCGTGCTGATAGGGTTTCGGCAGGAAAGCCGTGTTGGCCGGCAGCGACATGGGGTCGAGGCGCACCATTCCCGAGGTGATGATGATGCCGATATTCGGCCGCATTGCCCTCACCCGCTTGGCAAGCTGAATGCCATCCATCGAACCGGCCATGTTGACGTCGGTGAAGAGGACATCGACATCGTTGCGGGTTTTCAGAAGCACCATTGCCTCATCCGCGTTCCCCGCCTCGAGCGCCACATGCCCCACTTCTTCAAGCACATCCAGAATATTGAACCTGATCAGCGGCTCATCTTCGACGATGAGCACCACGGCACCCTGGGAAGCCACCATTCTGCGATTGCCCTCTTCAGATCTAGCCTGATTGCAGTAAATGTAGCCCGCGCGCCAAGGTTCCAGAGGCAAACCGGAAATATACGTCGTCCACAGATGCTTGCGCTCATGGCTTGTGACTATCCCGGATTTGCGTTAAGCGGACAAAAGCTGCGGGTACCATTGCCCCGGCTGACCGCACCATGGGTGCCGGGCCTGTAGCTCAATGGTTAGAGCCGGCGGCTCATAACCGCTTGGTTGGGGGTTCGAGTCCCTCCGGGCCCACCATTTCTGTCTTCGGACGTTGTTTTTCCATCGTTTTTTCCTCGATTTGTCTCACCGGAATTCCGGTTCGATGAAAGTGGGACATTTTTGCGGGCCACATAGGTTTTGCGGCGCTCGAAACCGGCATCAATAATGCGCTTGGATTGGGCGGCTTTGGTGTAGTGCTGCGCCATCTTGGAATCAGACCAGCCAAAGATCGCCATCAACTGATGTTCGGTCGCACCTGCCTCGGCGAGGATGGTCGCGGACGCCTTTCGGAGGCCGTGCGACGAGCATTCCGGCAAATCGGCATCGTTGCACCACTGGCGCATCTTGTTGCCGAAGCCGTTCCCGCTGAACGCCTTGCCGTATTCGGTGATAAGGAAAGTCGGCTGATCGTGCGTGATCGCGTCCAGCGCCTCGCGTAGCTCGTCTGTGACGGGCAAGCTAAGCGACTGTGCATATTTGCCGGAACCCTTTTCCGGCATGAACTCGATGCGGTCGGCAACCAAGTTGCGCCAGCCGAGTTTGACGAGGTCGGAGCGTCTTACACCCAAATTCAGCATCAGTTCCATTGCGAGCCGGGCCATGTAGCCGAACGGATAGGCTGCGCGATAGCGCTCCAACTCCGCTTCGCTCCAGGTGTGGAAGCCGGGCGACTTGTGAATTTTGGTGACGCCGTTCGCGGGATTGAAGGTTGCGAACTCGGCGCTGATAGCCCAATTGAACAGTGCCTTCAGATACTTCACCAGCTTGTCGGCCGCGCCCGGCGTGCCGCTGCGCTTCATCTGACTGGCTTCGATGTCGGATTTGCGAATCTTCTTGAAGGGGAGTTCGCCCACATTGCTGCAATAGCGATTGAGAACGCTTTTCTTGTCTTTCTGCGTGGCCGGAGACTGGCTTTGAAATGCCTTGGACCGATAATAGGTCTCGACAAGCCAGCGAACCGAGCCGGGCTCCAGTCTTGAAATCGGGACCGTCTTTTCACCACGATCGCCGGCCAGCACGCGATGATATTCCTCGGTAAATGCCCGGGTGACGCTGCCCGCCTCGTTCAGATAGGCAGACGTCATCCGGTACTTCGGCATTCCTGGCAGGCGGAGATAGAACCGTTCGTTGCCGTGCCGATCGATATCCCGCGAGCAATATTTGAAGGGGACGCGCTGACTACCCGACCGCGTAATCAAACGGGTTTTCGCCATCGTCTTCGTCTCCGCTCAAGCCCTGTTCTTTCATGTCGTACCAGGACGCCCTGATTTCCTCGGCATCCCAACGGCGCAACGCGCCGATCTTCACGCCTTTCGGCATAAGGCCACGGCGGACCCAGTCGTCAAAGGTCCCCGTCGAGACATCCAGAAGCTCCGCCGCACGGACGCGGCTGACCGCGAATTTGTATAGCGGTCGCGGGGCTAACGTTTCAGCTTGCTGCTTCATATGCCGCTCCTCACGCTCTGGAGGCGTTGTCAGCAAGCGCCAAAGCCTTCTGCCTGGGCTCGACCATATTCGCAGCAAGATACTCATCCACGGCGTTTTCCGGCAGGAACAGGCTTCCGCCAATCCGGACATGACGGATTTCCTGCTTGGCGATCAGGTTCCGGATGCGAGCGACCGGCCATCCGGAACGATCAGCCAATTGCTTCGGTGATAAAAGCTGAGATTGCATAACTGCTCAACTCCATAGAGATAATTCGACACGAGACAGAACGAATCATATAATCGCGCTGGACGCAACATTTTTATCGCATTTGAGATATTTCGATGCAAGATGGATTCATGGAGGCGATGGGGCAGCGGCTGGGGAAAATCCGGAAGGATTCCGGGTTAAAGCAGGTGCCCTTTTCCGAGGCGCTTGAGGTGTCGCAAAGCGCTTACAACACCTACGAGCGGGGAAATCGCGAGATCCCGGCAAAACTTCTTCGGCTTCTGCATGTCAAATTCAATGTGAACCCCGTGTGGATGCTCACGGGGGAAGGAAGCCCGTACAATCGGGACACCGTCGATCTGTATCACCATGTCACGGGAGCGGTTGACGCTTTCATCGCAAGGGAAAGCTGTCAGGTGGAACCAGACAAGCGCTTGAAGCTCATCCGGTTCCTGATCGACTACGCCGAACAACACGGCGAATTCACAGAGGAAATTGCAGAAAAATATCTGAGGTCAGCGATATGAGTAAATCGAGTTTCGAAGAGCATATAATGCAGGGCGTATACGTGCTTGGCCGCCAGCGCGATCAACTGGCATCCGAAAAACGGAAATTGGCAAGGCAGTTGCGCTACGCTCAGCATTCTGCCCGGCTCACGAGCCTTTCCAAGCAATACGATTTCGGAATGATTTTCTTCGCGGCGTTGGGAGCTGTCTTGCTCATCTTGTTCGATGCAAACAGCGGCTCCGACGCATGGGTGAACCCTGTGCTGAGCTTGTCGCTGATGCTGTTCGCTTGCGGCAATGCGTTGCGTGGCCGGAAAATGGTCAGCCGGAGGATTAGAAGCTTCAATGACCGCTTCGGTAGCTGGCAGTTCTGACGACAATTATTCAACCCACTTTGATGGGTTGAATAAATTGAAAACATGCATATTTGAACCATTGAAAGGGTCAATTAATGCGCCTAGCGGGTCACGCTGAAACTAAAGGTCGGCGGCTTCCTGGGCGCGTCTATCACGATCTCGACCGCCTCGTGATCGATCTCAAGCTTGCTACGCCCGAGGATGATAGAGGTGGCTCKGTTTGTCTGAACAGTTTCGGGCGTTTTGCTAAGTGGATTTCCGCCTCGATTATGCCGCCACCATCATTGGTGCCAGCGCGTTGAAGTAGGCCTGATCCGGCGTCCGCCGGTCAAGGGATGAATGTGGGCGTCTGGTGTTGTAAAAGTTTAGATATCGGCCGATGCCAGCGCGGGCCTCGGACACAGTCTTGTAGGCGTGGAGGTAGACTTCCTCGTATTTGATCGAACGCCAGAGTCGTTCGACGAACACGTTGTCCCGCCACGCACCCTTGCCATCCATCGAGATGGCGATTTCCGCCTTCTTCAGCACCGCCGTGAAGTCGACAGAGGTAAACTGCGATCCCTGGTCCGTATTGAAGATGTCGGGTTTGCCATAGCGAGCCAGCGCCTCCTCGACCGCTTCGATGCAGAAGGCTGCTTCCATGGTGATCGACAGCCGCCACGACAGAACCCTCCGGCTGAACCAGTCCACGACGGCGCAGAGATAGACGAAGCCGCGAGCCATCGGAATATATGTCAGGTCCATCGCCCACACCTCGTTGGGCCGAGTGACCGCCAGCTTTCGCAGGAGGTAGGGATAGATTTTGTGCCCAGGTGCTGGTTTTGAGGTGTTTGGGCGGCGATAGATCGCCTCGATGCCCATCTTCTTCATCAGCGTGGCGACGTGCAGCCGCCCAGCTTCCAGCCCTTCTCCCTTCAAAAGCCATTGCAACATCCGACTTCCCGCAAACGGGTATTCGAGATGCAGTTCGTCGATCCGGCGCATCAGGGCAAGTTCGCCGTCTGGCACTGGACGAGGTAGATAATAGACGCTGCTCCGGCTGAAGCCGAGAAGCTTCGCCTGGCGCACCACGGATAGCTTGTGCTCGCGGTCGATCATTTCTTTCCGCCCAGCAATCCCGCCTTGCCGAGCGCTCCGGCTAAAAAATCGTTTTCCAGTGTCAGTTCGCCTATTTTGGCGTGCAGCGTTTTGACATCAACGGTTGGACCCGCTGGTTCCGCCTTCGTTTCATCGCCGAAAACGCCTGTCGCCCCCTCAAGGAACTGGTCTTTCCACTGTTTGATCTGGTTGGCGTGCACGTCGAACTGTTGGGATAATTCCACCAGCGTCTGCTCGCCTCGRATGGCGGCGAGCGCCACTTTTGCYTTGAAAGCCGGGCTATGGTTCCGGCGCGGTCGTCTCGTCATGGTCTCTCCTGTTCCCGGCATCTAAGCCGAAGTCAGGCAGAAATTCCACTTATCCCCCCTGTTCAGATTTCCCGAGCCAGCTCTGATTGACGTATGTCTCGCTGGAAAAAGCCCACGAAAGATGAAATCCTTGAGAATAGGCGAGGGTTTGCAGAGCGGGCGTATAGTGGCGATCTCCGGTTGCCTGGAAGCGTTGCGGATCTGCGCAGAGGTATCGGCCTGAGTCAGGAAGAGTTTGCGAAAATAGTCGGCCTCACCAGGCGCCAAGTCGCCGAGATCGAAGCTGAGACCGCGAACCCCACGCTCGAAACATTGACAAAAATTGGCCGCCTATTTGGATTTACGGTGGGTTTTGTACCCAGAGCGCCGAGTGATTTTTACACGAAGTCATAGGCGGGTAGGAAAGGAAATGTCGATTGTCGAACAGTGCTTCGATCGGCTTATCTCAAGGCCTGTCGGCCTCTTGGACATTCACGAGCTTTCATAGCTTTGCTTGATCAGCGGCATAGCTTTTTCGAGGTCTTCGGGCTTGGCGAGGGTTATCTCTAGGTCGCCGGTGCCGAAATGCCCCACGTTCGAGACGTCGCGGGTGAATCCCGGCTCCAGCGTCACGGTGGTGGGGTCAACCTTCACGAAGACGTTGATTCGACCGGTCGTTGGGCGAAATTCGATACAAGCAAAATTTTTGATGCGCTTGAAGGCGATATAAAAGCGTAGCGTGGTTTCCTGCACATCGTCGCCCAAGGCCAGCAGATAGGCGCGGAGCGCTTCGTAGCGGTCGCGCATGCCGGTGTCGAGTTCCTCGATCACGGTGCCAATTGTCTTGTATTTGTTCCCTGATGCCGGCCCCGGCTCACCGCCGCCCGAAGATTTCTGCTCGACAAATGCGCCCTTTACCGATGTCACCGCCACGAGATCAAGCATCAGGAGATCCCCGCCGAAGCGGCGATAGCGGATCAGTTCGATGTTGCGCTGCATCTGCTTGACGGCGTGGTCATCATATTTGTTGAAGTCGCCGGCAATGCAAATCAGGCGCGGCGCTGACCAATCGACGGTATCAGCTTCCGTCTTGCCAAGTTTTTCCAGCACCAACCACTGAAAGTCCTTACGGTGGTCCATCAGCCAATCGAGATAGAACAGGCCCTGGTTGATGACATTCTCGTTCTGGGCACGCTTATATTCGAGGATCACCGGACAGCCATTCTCGTCGAGCCCCAAAGTATCGATCCGGGCGCCGGTGCTTGTGGTAAATTCGCTGGCCAGAAAGCGCACACCAAGCAGCGCTTCGAGGTTCTTCTCGAACAGCGTCTGCAAGGATTTTTCGATCGTATCCGTCGTGCCGGAAAGCTCGGAGACACTGCCCTGGCCGATGCGAAAGAGTTTGATGTCGGACATGGGGTGACCTCAGGGGCTATTTTGCTTGGCGCCCGTCGGGACCACTTTGAGGGCGAACAGCAATGTGTCAACGGCGTTAAATGCGCCTTTGATTTCATGTTGTGTGACTGATGGAACGCCACCATGTGAAAGTTTATTGAAGAGTATGCCCGTATACATTTCGATCGCCCCGAGAGGAGCGTCATACGCGCCATTAGCCTTCTTGCTAAATGCTTTCACGGCTTTCAGTAGGTCGCTAGCAGGTGTTTTGTCTGGCAGTTGTTGATAGGCTACTTCAACCTTCTTAACCTCGCAGAATTCGCGTAGTGCGAGTTCGGCAGCTATACGAGCATAGTTTCCGGCAGCATTCACATGTCCCTTTTTGAGGAAATTACGGCCATCGGCCAAAGCTTCACTTGCAGCGCTGGAATCAACTGCAGTTACAGATGGTGCATGCAAATGATCGTCGTTTGAATGAATCTTTGCATACCGCCAATATTGATCGGCCTTATGTCGCCGATGGTATGCGCGCGCCATCTCGAACCAGACTCGATCATGAGTTAGTAGCACAACTTGCCAATCCTTGAAGTCGTCAGCCAGCAAATCAAGAACTGGTAAACGGTTCGACTGATCGAGCCCAATAAGAACGTCGTCGAGGACGATTAACCGTGGCGTATCAGCCTGTAGCGTCGCGGCACAAATCTGTCGTCCCGCGAAATAGATCGCCAATGCGAGGGCAGAAAGCCTCGCTTCATTTAGAAAGGTCTGAGGTGGCCGATCAAGCGCTACACCATTGAAATTCAGAATCGGAACAAGGCGCTGTCCTCCGATTTTTCGGTCCCGGATTTGGTGGGCCCAATGTGGACTAAGGCCGCTCATTTCGAAACGTTCAAGTGAAACATCATCCCAGCCCAATTTGGCGAGGATCACATTGGCCCGTGGCACTAAGTTTTTTAGCGCCTCATCTAGCGCAGCATTTATCCCGCTGCAAAGCGCGGACATCCGCGTAAGATTGTAGTCCCAACCCTTGCGGATTTTCGGAAGCCCATTCAAAAGCTCCCATACCGTTATTAGCCGCGACTCTTTCCCATCATGGGTTACAGGGTAATCGCGCAACAATACGTCGACAATGACAGTGAACAGGTTCACCTCGCCATTCCCGTGCTGGTAATTGGTATTTAGCAGAGATCTATAGTCCAGCATGGCCTTACGAAAAGCAGCATTCACAACGCGCGAGTCAGCGGATTTTGCCGGGTATCCGCCAGTGTCTGCAGGGTGACCACGACCATCCCAACGTACTGGCGTGGCATCGCCTTCAAAAGTTACCTCAAAGAATACGTTTCCTTTGCCACGGTTCGGAAAGATGTTCTCGAGCTCGGCAAGCCGCTTCTTGCGGGCCTGCGCATTCGGTTGAGCAGCAGAGAAGAACTCATCCAGCCCGTGAAACACCGATGATTTGCCCGCGCCGTTTTCGCCGTAGATCAGCAGGTTTTTGCCGTCGAGCTTGAAGGTTACGGGTTCTGGGCCCGCGAAGGCCCGGAAATCGCACAGGGTGAAATTCTTGATCTTTGGCGTGTTTATGGCAGGAGCCGCAACAGCGGGTGCGGCTCTAACGGGCTCGGTGATGGCTGCGGCGACTGGCGGGGCTACGACACTCATTCCCTTCCCTCGATGATGCGGACGACGTCGAGAGTGGCGAGGTCGGAGAGCATGATCCGAAGACGCGCGCCGGGTACGAGGTGGGTGGCGGCGAAGCTTTCCGCCGCTTTCTCCAGCTCCGCGCCTTCAAGACCGACGAGGTTGCCGAGGCCGGCACGTTCGGCCTCGTCGAAAAGGGTCAGGCCGCGGGCATGCAGATCGTCCTTGAAGAAGAGCTCGTAGACAAAGCCGTTGAGGAGTTGCTCGACGCGGTTATCGGAGATCGCAATTGAACTGTAGTCGATCTCGTTCAAGAGCCGAGCCGCCAGTCCTGCAACACGGGGCACTGGAAAAGCCTCAAGCCCATCAGGCTGAACCTCGTAGAAGCCTCCTTGTTTTCCCGCAAACACTTTACGTGAATAATATTCGGAAATGCTGGAATTCAGTACCACTGCGAGATAGTTTGAGAATTCACCGGTGCGAATGCAATAGGCCGTGTTAGCAGGGTAATACCCCTGACGATCCATGGAAAAACTCGGTCGAAACGAAATTTTTGTCGATAGCAGCTTTGGAGATTCAAACTCTTCCCAATAGTTGACGTTATCTTGAATCTCAAACCATTGATAGGAACCTGCTTTCCTACCCTCCCAAATGCCGTCTTTTTCATCGTTCCAACTTGAAGGCTTTGGTTCCAGTTTGTTTCGAAACTCCTGAAGGTGCTTTTTGATCGCCGGGTAGGAGTTGATGTCGATTCCACGCCGGGTGAATATAATCCATTCGTCTTTACTCGTAAGGCGCCAACGCTCCACCTCAGCACCGCGTATGTAGCGTTTGATTATCTCATCCGAACTAGCGTGCTCTTGCAGCAACCTTTCTCGTTGAGATGCGGTAATTTCAAAGGCTTTGTTGTAACCAGTAGTAACTCCACGGAAGACACGCGAGGACGTAAATTCCTTGAGCGGCATGCCCGCCGCGCGTATGCGCTCCAGCAGCCCGCGCCTGGCCTGTGGCTCCAGCTGCCAGCCATCCAAAGCCAGCGCTTTCTGCTGCATGTCGAAGCCGATCTCATCCACCAGTTTGGGGAAGCCGGGAATATCCTCACGCGTCAAATTCGCTGGCCAGTTCATCACGCGCACCACATCTTTGTCGCCCGGGGCAGGCACCGGCACCTCGCGCCTGTTGGCAATGATGATGGTGGGATAGGCGATGGCATCAAATACTTCCGCATCGCCAAAATCCACGACGCGGCGCAATTGCGTGTGCCGGTTTAGCCAGCCGCGCAGGTTCGTGCCATATTTGACGCGATACCATTTGTTCGAGGTGATGAAGGCGAAGGCCCCTCCGGGGTTGAGCAGCTCAATGCCGCGCTGGATGAAATAGACGAACAGATCAGCCGTGCCGGCATACGCGCCAAGCACATTGCCTTTCTGATCCTTCGCACCATAAAATTTCTGCAATTGCGGCTTCTGCTCTTTGATCGACTCCTGCCGCACATAGGGCGGATTGCCGATGACCAAATCGAACGGTCCGACGCGATAAGAGTAGGCTGTCGCCGCAGTTTTCGGCTGCTCAAGAGCGAACATCCATTCTGGATCGAAAAAAGGTGCTGCAGCATTCTGGTCAAACGGGTCCCATGCCGCCATCTGATTGGCATCTTGCTCGGAAAGGCCATGGTCCGACTTTAGCAGCTCAGCTAACTCATCGCGCAGCGCGCCTATATTCTCGCGCCGGGCAAGCTTGCTCTTTGAGCTGCGAGCGGAGAAATAGCGCCCATTCATTACTCGCAGTTCGGCTTCTTTCTCGGCGATCTTGGTGTTGCGGAACAGATCGGCTTGTGCCTTTCGCTCGATGAGGATCAGGCTATTGGCGGCAACAAGCTTGGTTTCAAGGTTGGGCAGCGCCGTGATGTTGAGGTTGTCCGGATTGTCGAAATCAATCTTCTGGCTCACCACAAGCGAGATGAAGAAGCGCAACTTTGCGATCTGAACCGCGATGGGCTGGATATCGACGCCAAACAAGCACTTGTCGATGAGATAGAGTTTTCGCGCGTAATCCGGTCTGTTGGCATCGGAGAAATCCCGGTCGAGCTTGGCAAGGGCTAATTCCGCTTCCTCGATCCGCTGTTCCTTGTCAGACGGGTTCACAGTAGCATGGGCCGCCTTCAGGCTCTGCTCCAGCGGCCTGCGGTTCTGTGCCTTCCAGCGGGCATTGTCCGGGTCCAACCGGTGCAGCACATGGATGAGCTTCTGCAACAGGCCCATGGGAAATGCGCCGGAACCGCAAGYCGGGTCCAGCGCCTTGAGGCTATCAATGGCAGCAATCAAACGGTCCGTTTCGACGCTTGAAAACGGATTGCCGCTCTCCTTGAACGAGAGAAGATTGCGCAGACGCTTGCCGAGATCGCCCGTTTCTGCCGCCACGCTGGTCGGGCCGCCGGCAGGCCTGGTGAGATCAAACTCGCCGGGCATCGCCATGTCCAGAGCCTGCTGGCGCGGCTTGCCATGCGGCGGCTCTGCCGGCGCTGCGGCCAAACGCCGCTCAAAATGCGCGACCAGCGCCTCATCGACCATGTAATCGACGACTTCGCGCGGGGTGTAGAATGAACCGGACTTCTTGCGCGCTGTGGTGCGGGTATCGGCATTGTAACTGGCGAGCAGGTTCTCGAACACCTTGCCCAGCAGTTCAGGATCGAGCGCGACCTCTTCCTCGACAGGGGTGTTTTCCTCGACCGTGAACTTGTAGCGGGAAAACAGTTCGATCAGGCCATCGGCCTCATAGGTCTTCCCCTTAGTGTCGTAGTCTGCGTTGAGATCGACCTTTTCCTTGGCTGCGAAGAAAATCTTGTTTGGAACTTTCAGCGGATTTTCKGGGCGTTCGGAGAAGCCATCGATGCGGATGACATCATGTTTGCCCTCCTTGACGAGGCGCTTCTTCAGCTCTGGGTTGCGTTCCAGATCACGGACGGACACTTGCCGATCGAGGCACTCGAACAGGCCGCCGTTGAGGAAGGGCACCTGCTTGAACAAGGAGAGTGCTTTGTCCGGCTCGCGGAAGGCATCGCGGAAGCGATAGACTGTATGGATGAGATATTGCCCGTCCAGCCCGCCGCCGGTGCCCTTGGTGCGCCAATCCCGGTTTTCCGACATTTCGGTGTTGAGCGTGGCGAAGAACAGGTTTTGCAGCACGGCCTTGTAATAGGTGCTGCTGTCGCGCTGGCTAACCGGGTCTTCGTTCAATAACGCCTTGAGTTCGACTTGATCGAACAGCGCATCGGGCACCAATCCCTTTTCCTTGATGAACCAGACAAAGATTAGCCGGGTGAGCAGCCGAATGACCGCGATCTGGTTCTGCGCCTCAAAGGCTTCCCTCTTGGCCTTTTCAGTCGTCTCGTTCTCGCGCGCCCGAACTGCAGCCGGAAATTCGACGATCTTCGTTGACCAGAAGAACCAGTTGGCAAGTTCACCATAGAACTTTTTGTTCAGCGTCTGCGCCGACAATGCC
>NZ_JBFUBG010000078.1:0-32232 GCF_056405875.1 Rhizobium sp. P1_E6
CGAGGCTTCTGCGGCGATCGAGGAAGCATCGCTTCCGCCGCCACAGCAGGAAGAACAGCTGGTGCCGGCGAACCTCGAACTCACCTTTACCGGGCCAGTCGATCTTACGCGCTCGACAGCCATCCTGCTCGACGCGCAGGGCACGGCATTGCCCACGGGCAAGCCATTCCTCTCCGGCCCCGAAGGATCCGTCTTCAAGATCCCGCTCGATCCTTCGATGGCACCCGGCCTCTACACGCTCAACTGGCGCGTCCTCTCGATGGACGGTCATAGCGCCGAAGGCCACTACCAGTTCAAGGTCGATCCTTGAACCTTCCAACATTGCGCTGTTCGATATCGCGCCGTGCCCTCGAGGCACGGCTTTTTGTTTATACCGACCTGCCGATGGCGCCCCAGTTCCGGCTTCGAGCGCATAAAGGCATTTATAAGATTTTTATATTGATGCCTCCTGCCCAATCTCGAACCTTTATGCACTTCGGCCGCATATTAATGTCCGAGAGATCGCAAAGATCATCTCCACGCCAGAAAGCATAAAAGGTGCCGCACCGCCAGGATGGCGCCCTTTGTCTTGTCTGACTCCAAGAATAACAAACCGGAGTCAAGATCGATGATGGATATAATTCTACTCGGCACTGCAGTCGTATTCTTCGGACTATGCTTTGCCTATACGCGCGCCTGCGACAGGCTTTGAAGGAGACACCCAATGACCCTCGATTATATCTTGAGCGGTGCCGTGACCGTGTTTCTCACCGTCTACCTCACCTACGCCCTCATCCGCCCAGAACGTTTCTGAAAGA
Organism: Rhizobium sp. P1_E6; assembly: GCF_056405875.1. Lineage (NCBI taxonomy): Bacteria > Pseudomonadati > Pseudomonadota > Alphaproteobacteria > Hyphomicrobiales > Rhizobiaceae > Rhizobium > Rhizobium sp. P1_E6. Next base: position 798 of record NZ_JBFUBG010000078.1, read on the forward strand.
GCCGGCGCTTCTGATCGAAGCAGCCGGGTACTGAAAGTTTCCTCCCATGACCCTCAACGGATGGCTTCAGATCCTGCTTTATTGCGGGATCGTCCTTGTGCTCGTCAAACCGCTCGGCGGTTACATGACGCGTGTCTTCAGTGGCGAGCGCACATTCCTCTCACCGGTCCTCGTTCCGATCGAACGGGGGCTTTACGCCGTTGCCGGCACCAGCGAACGCGAAGATCAGCACTGGACCTCCTATGCCTTCGCCATGCTGATGTTCAATCTGCTCGGCGTCATCGTGCTTTACGCGCTTATGCGCCTGCAGGGCGTTCTGCCCTATAACCCGGCCGGCATGACCGCGGTCGGACCGGAGCTTTCCTTCAACACCGCTACCAGCTTCGTCTCCAACACCAACTGGCAGAATTACGGTGGCGAAAGCACGATGTCCTACCTGACGCAGATGATGGGCCTCACGGTTCAGAATTTCGTGTCGGCTGCGACCGGCATGGCGATCGCCGTTGCCTTCATCCGCGCCTTCTCGCGCGCATCGGGCAAGGCGATCGGCAATTTCTGGGTCGATATGATCCGCGCGACGCTCTATATCCTGCTGCCGATCTGCATCGTGCTGACGCTCGCCTATGTCTGGCTCGGCGTGCCGCAGACACTTGGCCCCTACGTCGATGCCACGACGCTGGAAGGCGCCAAGCAGACGATCGCCGTCGGGCCCGTCGCCTCGCAGCTTGCCATCAAGATGCTCGGCACCAATGGCGGCGGCTTCTTCAACACCAACTCCGCCCATCMGTTCGAAAACCCGGACGCGATTTCCAACCTCMTCCAGATGGTATCGATCTTCGCGATCGGTGCGGCGCTCACCAACGTCTTCGGACGCATGGTCGGCAACCAGCGCCAGGGCTGGGCAATCCTCGCCACAATGGGCATCCTCTTCATCGTCGGCGTCGGCATCACCTACTGGGCGGAAGCTGCTGGCAACCCGCTGATGCATGCCTTCGGCTTGCAGGGCGGCAACATGGAAGGGAAAGAAGTCCGCTTCGGCATCACCTTGTCCTCACTGTTCGCGGTCATCACCACTGCTGCTTCCTGCGGCGCGGTCAATGCCATGCATGGCAGCTTCACCGCGCTCGGCGGCCTGATCCCACTCATCAACATGCAGCTCGGCGAGGTCATCGTCGGCGGTGTCGGTGCCGGCTTCTACGGTATCCTGCTCTTCATCATCGTCGCCGTCTTCGTGGCGGGCCTCATGGTCGGCCGTACGCCGGAATATCTAGGCAAGAAGATCGAGGCGAAGGAAATGAAGATGGCCGTTCTTGCCATCCTCTGCCTGCCGCTCGCCATGCTGGTCTTCACCGCGATCGCAAGCGTGCTGCCCTCGGCAGTTGCCTCGATCGGCACGGCCGGCCCGCACGGTTTCTCCGAAATCCTCTATGCCTATACGTCGGCTGCGGCCAACAACGGCTCGGCTTTCGGCGGCCTGACCGGAAACACACCCTGGTACAACATCACGCTCGGTTTCGGCATGCTCATGGGCCGCTTCCTCGTCATCATCCCGGCTCTTGCGATTGCCGGCTCGCTGGTCACGAAGAAGACGGTTCCGGCCTCGGCAGGGACCTTCCCGACGGACGGCCCTCTCTTCGTCGGCCTGCTCATCGGCACGATCCTCATCGTCGGTGGTCTCACCTTCTTCCCGGCACTGGCCCTCGGTCCTGTTGTCGAGCACCTGGTCATGATCGCCGGCCAGACCTTCTGAGGTGGGTGTCATGATTATCCGTCACAGGCTCCGAAAAGCCTTCCATCCACGTCCCGGTCTGCCGGGGCGTGGAGCCCAGCGGATGCCGCGCGCCTCCGACATCATCCTGGTGATGATGGCAGGCCTGCTCGTCATCATCTGCGCAGTCAAAATTTTACAGGGCTGACCGGCTGTCCGGTTCGCCATCCTCGTTTCAAAGCTGGAGTCTCTTATGAGCCAGGCAAAATCCGCGAGCATCATGGATTCTCGCATCCTCATTCCGGCCGTGGGTGCCGCTTTCACCAAGCTCAACCCGCGCACACTCGCCAAGAACCCGGTCATGTTCGTCGTTGCAACGGTCTCGGCACTGACCACCGTTCTGTTCCTGCGTGACCTCGTCTCAGGCAACGGCAATCTTGCCTTCTCCTTCCAGATCAACCTCTGGCTCTGGTTTACCGTGCTCTTTGCCAACTTCGCCGAAGCCGTCGCCGAAGGCCGCGGCAAAGCGCAGGCCGACTCGCTGCGCAAGGCGCGCACTGAAACCCAGGCCAAGCTGCTGACGGCCAATAACGGCAGTGGCTACCGCATGGTGCCGGGCACGAGCCTGAAGGTCGGCGATCTCGTTCTCGTCGAAGCCGGCGACATCATCCCCTCCGATGGCGAAGTCGTTGAAGGTGTCGCCTCGGTCAACGAAGCGGCTATTACCGGCGAATCCGCCCCTGTTATCCGTGAATCCGGCGGTGATCGCTCGGCCGTCACTGGTGGCACGCAGGTTCTTTCCGACTGGATCCGCGTGCGCATCACGGCGGCGGCCGGCTCGACCTTCCTCGACCGCATGATCTCGCTCGTCGAAGGTGCGGAACGTCAGAAGACGCCGAACGAGATCGCGCTCAACATCCTGCTCGCCGGCATGACGCTGATCTTCGTACTCGCCACGGCGACGATCCCGAGCTTTGCGTCCTATGCCGGTGGCTCGATCCCGATCATCGTGCTCGTTGCCCTTTTCGTCACGCTGATCCCGACCACGATCGGCGCCCTGCTGTCGGCGATCGGTATCGCCGGCATGGACCGCCTCGTCCGCTTCAACGTGCTTGCCATGTCCGGCCGCGCCGTCGAAGCTGCCGGTGACGTCGATACACTGCTGCTCGACAAGACCGGCACGATCACGCTTGGCAACCGCCAGGCCACCAGCTTCCGCCCGGTTCGCGGCATTTCCGAACAGGATCTCGCCGATGCGGCCCAGCTCGCTTCGCTCGCCGACGAAACGCCGGAAGGACGCTCCATCGTCGTGCTCGCCAAGGAGAAATATGCGATCCGTGGCCGCGATATGGCGAGCCTCAAGGCCACCTTCGTGCCTTTCACCGCGCAGACCCGCATGAGCGGCGTCGACCTTGAAGGCGCGTCCATCCGCAAGGGCGCCGTCGATGCGGTTCTCAGCTACGTCAATGGCGATGCCTCCTCGAAGAACGGCGCCGAAATCGTCCGTGAATTGCAGTCGATCGCTGACGAGATCGCCAAGGCCGGCGGCACGCCGCTCGCGGTTGCCCGCGATGGCAAGCTGCTCGGCGTCATCCAGCTGAAGGACATTGTCAAGGGCGGGATCCGCGAGCGCTTCAACGAGCTTCGCCGCATGGGTATCCGCACCGTCATGATCACCGGCGACAACCCGATGACGGCAGCCGCCATCGCCGCCGAAGCCGGCGTCGACGACTTCCTCGCCCAGGCAACACCAGAGAACAAGCTGCAACTCATCCGCGAAGAGCAGGCCAAGGGCAAGCTGGTCGCCATGTGCGGCGACGGCACGAATGACGCTCCCGCTCTCGCACAGGCCGACGTTGGTGTCGCCATGAACACCGGTACGGTCGCTGCCCGCGAAGCCGGCAACATGGTCGATCTCGACAGCGACCCGACGAAGCTCATCGAAATCGTCGAAATCGGCAAGCAGTTGTTGATGACGCGCGGCGCGCTGACGACCTTCTCGATCGCCAACGACATCGCCAAATACTTTGCCATCATTCCGGCGATGTTCCTGACCTTCTACCCGCAGCTTGGCGTGCTCAATGTAATGGGCCTCGCCACGCCGCAGAGCGCCATCCTGTCGGCGATCATCTTCAACGCGCTGATCATCATCGCGCTGATCCCGCTGTCACTGAAGGGTGTGCGCTACCGCCCGATCGGCGCCGGCGCGCTGCTCTCCCGCAACCTGCTGATCTACGGTCTCGGCGGCATCATCGTCCCCTTCATCGGCATCAAGGCGATCGATATGGTCGTCTCATCTCTCGGCCTCGCCTAAGGAGTTACAACAATGTTGAAAGAACTTCGTCCGGCAATCGTCATGATCGTTGCCACCACAGCCATCACCGGCCTTCTCTACCCGCTTGCCATGACGGGTGCCGCTCAGGCCATCTTCCCCTTCCAGGCAAATGGCAGCCTTATTGAAAAGGACGGAAAGGTCATCGGCTCCACGCTGATCGGCCAGGCCTTTACCAGCGACAAGTATTTCCACGGCCGCCCGTCCGCCGCGGGTGACGGCTATAATGCCGCTGCGTCCTCGGGCTCCAACCTCGGCCCGACCAGCCAGAAGCTGATCGATCGCGTGAAAGGCGACTATGAGGCGGCGAAGGCGACCAACCCGAATGCCGAGGTTCCCGCCGACCTCGTCACCGCCTCGGGCAGCGGCCTCGATCCGCATATTTCGCCCGATGCTGCCTACTTCCAGGTACCGCGCGTCGCCAAGGCCCGTGGTATCGATGAAACCAAGGTCAAGGCACTCGTCGATGCAGCAGTTACGGGCCGCGAACTGGGCCTGCTCGGTGAGCCGACCGTCAATGTTCTGGCGTTGAACCAGGGCCTTGATGCTTCTATGACTCAGTAAAGGTTGAGAGCCCCGGAACGCGACAAGCGGACCGGGGCTTGCTCGTGAAGAAAGACCGAACCGCATGCCAGACGACAATCGCGACCCGGCCGGCAGGCCTTCGCCCGATGCGCTTCTCGAAAAGGCCCGGGCGGAGTCGCGCGGGCGCCTCAAAATCTTCCTGGGCGCAGCCCCCGGCGTCGGCAAGACCTATGAGATGCTGGTTTCCGGCCATGCCAAGATGGCCGACGGCCTCGATGTGGTGATCGGCGTCGTCGAAACCCACGGCCGCAAAGAGACCGAAGCACTGCTTGCCGGCTTCGAGATCGTTCCGCGTGTGAAGATTGCCTATCGCGGCCAGTCGCTCGAAGAGATGGATCTCGATGCCATTCTCGCCCGCAAGCCCGATCTCGTTCTCGTCGACGAACTGGCCCATACCAATGCCGAGGGCAGCCGCCATCCGAAGCGCTATCTCGATGTCAAGGAACTGCTCGACCGTGGCATCGATGTCTATTCGACGCTGAACATCCAGCATGTGGAGAGCCTGAACGACGTCGTTTCGCAGATCACCCGCATCCGGGTGCGCGAAACCGTGCCGGATTCCGTGATCGACATGGCTGATGATATCGAGATCATCGACCTGACACCCGACGATCTGATCAAGCGCCTTCATGACGGCAAGGTCTATGTGGCCAGGACTGCCGAGCGGGCGTTGACCAACTATTTCACACCCGGCAACCTGACGGCTCTGCGCGAACTCGCCCTGCGCAAGACCGCCCAGCGCGTCGACGACCAATTGCTGACCCATATGCAGGCGCATGCGATTTCCGGCCCGTGGGCCGCCGGCGAGCGGGTGCTGGTGTCGATCGACGAGCATCCCCGCTCTGCCTCGCTCGTGCGCTATGCCTCGCGCATGGCCTCACGCCTGCGCGGCCCTTGGGCCGCCGTCTATATCGAGACCAACCGCTCCATCAATCTGTCGGAAACGCAGCGAGACACAATCGCGGCCACCTTGCGGCTTGCCGAACAGCTCGGCGGTGAAGCAATTACCATTCCCGGTCGCGAAGTGACGGAAGAGCTGGTGCGCCACGCCACCGCCAACAACGTCACCCACATCGTCATCGGCGCCCCGAAGAAGCCGACTTGGCGCGAAGGGTGGTGGAATCGTTCGACGACCGACGAACTGATCCGGCGGGCCGGTGATATCAGCGTTCATGTCATTTCCGGAAGCGAGAAAGACACGCCCTCACAGCGCGGCGTCAAGGCAGCACCTGCTGTCCCCACACTGAATTTCAGGGCCTATATCCTCTCGACAGCCTATGTCGCGATTGCGCTGGCTGTCGGCGTGGTGCTCGATCAAGTGCTCGACGTGCGCAACCTCGCGCTCGTTTTCCTGATGGCGGTGCTGACGTCAGCGGTCATCCATGGCTTGAGGCCGGCGCTCTATACCTGTATCGTCAGCGCTCTTTCCTTCAATTTCTTTTTCCTGCCGCCACGCTATACGCTGACGATCAGCGACCCCGAAAGCGTGCTGGCGCTCTTCTTCTTCCTCGGCGTCGCCGTCATCGCCTCCAATCTCACTGCAACGGTGCAGCGGCAGGCGTTCGCCGCCCGGCAGAGGGCCCGAACGACGGAAGACCTCTATCTCTTTTCCAAAAAGCTCGCCGGCACCGGTACGCTCGATGACGTTCTCTGGGCAACCGCTTTTCAGATAGCCTCGATGCTCAAGGTGCGCGTTGTTCTGCTTCTGCCGGAAGATAATTCCATCGCGGTCAAAGCCGGTTATCCGCCCGACGATACGCTCGACGACGCCGATATTGCCGCCGCCCGCTGGGCCTGGGAGCACAATCACGCCGCCGGGCGCGGCGCCGATACCCTGCCCGGCGCCAAGCGCCTCTATGTGCCGCTGCGCACCGGCCGCACCGCCGTCGGCGTCATCGGTCTCGACAGCGACCGCCGCGACGGCCCGCTACTGACGCCCGAGCAGCAACGCCTTCTGGACGCCCTGGCGGACCAGGCGGCACTGGCCATCGAGCGCGTCCAGCTCGTCGCCGATGTCGACCGCGCCAAGCTTGCTGCGGAGGCCGATCGCCTGCGTTCAGCCCTGCTGACCTCGATTTCCCATGACCTGAAGACGCCGCTTGCGGCGATCCTCGGTGCGTCCGGCACGCTACGCGACTATTTCGATTCCATGTCGGCCGACGATCGCACCGACCTTCTCTCGACCGTCGTCGATGAATCCGAGCGCCTCAACCGCTTCATCGCCAACCTGCTGGACATGACGAAGATCGAATCCGGCGCCATGGAGCCGAACTATGCGCTGCACTATGCCGGCGACATCGCCGGCACCGCGCTGCGCCGGGCTGCCAAGATCCTCGACCATCACAGGACGCAAATGACAATCCCCGCCGACCTGCCCATGGTCCGCGTCGATCCCGTCCTCTTCGAACAGGTCCTCTTCAATCTGCTCGACAATGCTGCGAAATACGCACCCGAGGGTTCCGTCATTCGCATCGAAGGCTGGGCGGATGCCGATAATGTCGTCGTACAGGTCTCCGACGAAGGTCCGGGCATTCCCCCTGCAGACCTTACCCGTGTCTTCGACACCTTTTACCGTGTGCGCAAGGGCGATCAGGTACGCGCCGGCACCGGCCTTGGCCTCTCCATATGCCGGGGCTTCATCGAGGCGATGGGCGGGACGATTACCGCCGGCAACCGGACGGACCGGTCCGGGGCTGTCTTCACCATCCGCCTTCCCAAACCGAATGACATTCCCAAACTGGATGAACTCAAATGACCGGTTCAGCCGTCAAGATTCTCGTCGTTGATGACGAGCCCCCGATCCGCAAGCTCTTACGCGTCGGCCTCACCGCGCAGGGCTATGAAGTTCATGAGGCGCCGAATGGGACTGCTGCCCGCCAGTCCGTGAAGGATGACCAGCCCGATCTCATCGTGCTCGATCTCGGTCTTCCCGATATTCCGGGCCATGACCTTTTGGAGGAATGGCGCGAGGACGGGCTCACCATGCCCGTCGTCATCCTCTCTAGCCGCACAGACGAAGCCGGCATCGTCAAGGCGCTTGAAACCGGTGCCGACGATTATGTGACGAAGCCCTTCGGCGTCAACGAGCTCGGTGCCCGCATCCGCGTCGCACTTCGTCACCGCCTGCAGCAGCAGGGCGAAAAGGCGATCTTCCAGACCGGCGGCCTGTCGATCGATCTCGTCAAGCGTATCGTCAAGGTCGACGGCAAGGAAATCAAGCTGTCACCGAAGGAATACGACATCCTGCGCGTGCTCGCCCAGCATGCCGGCAAGGTGCTGACGCATCAGTTTCTTCTGAAGCAGGTATGGGGTCCGGCRRCGGACGTGCAGTATCTGCGCGTCTATGTGCGGCAGCTGCGGCAAAAGGTCGAGCAGATTCCCGACCAGCCACACTATATCACCACCGAGACCGGTGTCGGCTATCGGCTCCGCGAGCCTGACTGACCCCGCCGAAAACAGCATCGAGAATGAAATGAACCTTTCCAACATTATACGGCCGGAGCACACCTTCATCGGCCTGTCGGTGGCGACCAAATGGCGCGCGCTGCAGGCGATTTCCGAAAAGGCCGGCAAGGCCTTCGGCATTGACGGCCAGACCGTCCTGAAGGCGCTCGAATCCCGTGAGAAGCTCGGCTCTACCGGCATCGGCAACGGCATTGCCGTTCCGCATGCGGCCATCGACGGCGTGACGAGCCCGCGCGGCATGCTGATCCGCTTCGCCCACCCGCTGGATTTTGATGCAATCGACGATATCCCGACGGACATCGCCTTCGTGCTGCTCTTCGGGGAAAACAATCGCGGAGAATATTTGAACGTGCTTGCCGCCATCGCCCGCAGACTTCAATCGGAAGGCGTTTTGACTGCCATGCGCAAGGCCAGAAGCGTTGATGAACTCTATTCGGATTTCATCGCGGATTCGCGCGTGTAAGGAAAAATTCGCTTCGCGCTTTCGACCTTCTCCCCGCCGAAGCGGGGGGAAGGCAAATCGAGAACAAGGGGCCGCTTCGGCCCCTTTATTATTAGAAGTCGCGCTGGAGACGCAGGAAACCGAAGGTTTCGTCGTCGCCGTCTTCTTCGTCGTGATACTGAACGCTGACCTTGCTGCGCAGATTTTCAGCGATCTGGTAGTCGACGGTGACGCCAGTCGTGTAAGCGCTGCCGCCGCTGAAGCCCTTGCCGTCAGCATCGAGATCGATCTTGTCGAAATACTGGAAGGCCGGGGTAACGGCCCACTTGTCGGTGAGCTTCACCTTGTACTCGGCAGCGATCGTCCATTCGGACTCTTCATAGTAGTAGTTAGCACCGCTGGCCCAGATGCCAGCGAGGCCGAGCGTGCCGGGGCCGATGTCGGCATACAGGATTGCGCGGATGGCGCCTTCCTCGTTGTCGCTATCGTAACCACCGAGCAGGTAGCCGCTGAATGCGCCGCTCTTGAAGGAAACCTGGGCTGCAACGCCGAAGTTGTTCGGGCCTTCGCCCGGCTTCTCGTCATAGGCTTCTTCAAGTTCATCGAGCGAGATACCGGCCGCAAAGTTGTCGGTCTCGTACTGATAGCGGATCGAGTTGTGGGTCGTCTCGTTGCTCGAAAGCGTGTCCGTCTCGCCGCTCAGGTCGTCATCCCACCAGCTGTACTGCTTACCAACGCGGAAGCCGGCGATGTCGATGTAGCCTTCGTCCAGCGTGGTGTCCTGTCTGGTGGCGTTGTCCGCGTTGACACGCAGCGTGATAACGCCGGTGAGCGTACCGTATTCGGTGTCGTTCTTGGTCTGGAAGGTGACCTGACCGCGGGTAACGGCATCCCAATCGGAGTCGTTCGGGTTAGCTACGCTGCCGCCAACGTTTTGGCCGGCGTTAAGCTGGAAACGGATATAGCCTTCGATCTTCAGGCAGGTTTCCGTGCCTGGGATGTAGAAGTAGCCAGTCCCGTAGGCGTCGCAAACGCGAACATATTCTACGGGCTCCGGCTCGGCGGCGACGATAGCGTCGGCTGCATGTGCTCCGGAAACCGCTGCAAGGGCGGCAACAGAGCCAAGAAGGATAGTTTTAATAGACATCAGAAAGACCTTTTACAGTTTGAAAGAGGCGAGCAGTGCTTCAAGGACACCCCCACCATCGGTCGCCGAATCCCAACGACCGGAAGTCCATGTAGGCACTCGAAAACGTCAGCGCTGCAAAAGAAGACTAAAAATCGACACACCAATGTCACTTTGGCGGTCGAACTGTGGCAGAAAAATCACGACTGAGGCGTGGCGCCTCAATTGGCCGCGGCCAACTGTCAGCACGTCCCATTCGCAAACACCCGCTGAAAATGGGATGGCTTTCTAAGATTGGTCCCCGGAACCGGAACAATCTTCGTTTCATTATACGACTTAGTTGATAGAGTTTAGCGCATCACCACGGAGGGTTCCCCATGCAGACTTTAAGGCTCACCCGGCTCATCGCGGCCGCGGTCATGGCAGGCAGCTTTGCGATCGGCAGCGTCGCACCCGCATTCGCCGACCAGACGCTTCTGAACGTATCCTATGATCCGACGCGCGAATTGTATAAGGATTTCAACGCTGCCTTTGCTGCAAAATGGAAGACTGACACCGGCGAAGCCGTGACAATCCAGGCCTCTCATGGCGGTTCCGGTGCTCAGGCGCGCTCGGTCATCGACGGCCTTGATGCCGACGTCGTGACGCTCGCGCTCGAAGGCGATATCGACGCGATCGCCAAGAAGACCGGCAAGATACCGGCCGACTGGAAGACCAAACTCCCCAATAATTCGACGCCCTATACCTCGACGATCGTCTTCCTCGTGCGCAAGGGCAACCCGAAGGGTATCAAGGATTGGGGCGACCTGATCAAGGATGACGTGCAGGTCATCACGCCGAACCCGAAGACTTCGGGCGGCGCCCGCTGGAACTTCCTCGCAGCCTGGGCATGGGCCAAGCAGGCGAACGGCGGCGACGAAGCCAAGGCGCAGGACTATGTGACCAAGCTCCTGCAGCACGTTCCGGTTCTCGATACCGGCGCACGCGGTGCCACAACCACCTTCGTCCAGCGCGGCCTTGGCGATGTCCTGCTCGCCTGGGAAAACGAAGCCTATCTCTCGCTCGAAGAACTCGGCCCCGACCAGTTCGAGATCGTGACCCCCGCCTTCTCGATCCGTGCCGATCCACCGGTCGCAATCGTCGATGGCAATGTCGACAAGAAGGGCACCCGCAAGGTCGCCGAAGCCTATCTGAACTACCTTTATTCGGATGAAGGCCAGAAGATCGCGGCAAAGCACTATTACCGTCCGATCAAGCCGGAAGCAGCCGACCCGGCCGACATCGCCCGCTTCCCGAAGCTGACGCTCGCCACGATCGACGACTTCGGCGGCTGGAAGAATGCACAGCCGAAATTCTTCGGCGACGGCGGCGTATTTGACCAGATCTACAAGCCTGCCCAATAATAGGTCTTATGAGCGCACATAACCCCACACGGTGGCGGTTCAGGCGGCCGAGCGTCATTCCGGGTTTCGGACTGGCGCTCGGCCTTACCTTGATCTGGCTTACCCTTATCGTCCTGATCCCCCTGTCCGGCCTTGCTTGGCGGTCGAGCGCACTCGGTTGGGAGAAGTTCTTCGGCATCGCATTCGACCAGCGAACGCTGAGTGCGTTGCGCATCAGCTTCGGCTGCGCCTTCATCGCCGCCTGCATCAATGCCGTCTTCGGCGTCATCCTCGCCTGGGTGCTGGTGCGCTACCGGTTCCCCGGCAAGCGCATCATCGACGCGATGGTGGACCTGCCCTTCGCTCTGCCGACGGCCGTCGCCGGCATCGCACTGACCACCCTCTACGCTCCGAACGGCTGGGTCGGGCAGTTCCTGACGCCGCTCGGCATCAAGATCGCCTTCACACCGGCCGGCATCGTCGTCGCCCTCATCTTCGTCGGCCTGCCCTTCATCGTGCGAACGGTCCAGCCGGTCATGGAAGAGATCGACAAAGAAGTGGAGGAAGCTGCCGCCACGCTTGGTGCCAACCGCTTTCAGACAATCGCGCGCGTGCTGCTGCCGGGCCTTGCGCCTGCGGCGTTGACGGGCTTTGCCCTCGCCTTTGCCCGCGCCGTTGGCGAGTATGGCTCGGTCATTTTCATCGCCGGCAACTTACCGTTCAAATCGGAAATCGCCCCGCTGTTGATCGTCATCAAGCTCGAGGAGTTCAACTATGCGGCTGCGACAGGCATTGCTGCGATCATGCTGATCCTCTCGTTCAGCTTGCTGCTCGTCATCAACCTCATCCAGAGCTGGAGCAGGCGGAGGTACGGCTATGGCGTCTGACACTAGCGGGAGTGGACCATCCGCCCAGCCGCACAAGCTCCATTCGGCGATCACAGAAAGCAAGATGGCCCGGATCGCGCTCGTCGCCATCTCGCTCGTCTTCCTTCTCCTGATCCTGTTCCTGCCGCTGGCGGCCGTTTTCGTCGAGGCATTCCGCAAGGGCGCCGGTGCGTTTTTCACCGCACTTCAGGATGCCGAGACCTTCTCCGCCATCCGCCTGACACTCATCGTTGCCGGGATCAGCGTGCCGCTGAACCTCGTCTTCGGCCTTGCAGCCGCCTGGGCGATTGCCAAGTTCGAGTTCAAGGGCAAAGCGTTCCTGACGACGCTGATCGACCTGCCTTTCTCGGTTTCACCTGTGATCTCGGGTCTCGTCTTCGTGCTGCTCTTCGGCGCCAACAGCTGGCTCGGCCAGTGGCTGAGCGCCAACGACATCAAGATCCTGTTTGCGGCGCCGGGGCTGATCCTTGCCACGATGTTCGTCACCTTCCCCTTTGTCGCGCGCGAGCTCATTCCGCTCATGCAGGAACAGGGAACCCAGGATGAGGAGGCAGCGCTTTCGCTCGGCGCCAGCGGGTGGCAGGCCTTCTGGCACGTCACGCTGCCAAACATCAAATGGGGCCTTCTCTACGGCGTGCTGCTCTGCAATGCCCGCGCCATGGGTGAGTTCGGCGCCGTATCGGTTGTATCGGGCCATATTCGCGGCCAGACCAACACGATGCCGTTGCAGGTGGAAATCCTCTACAACGAGTATAATTTCACCGGGGCCTTTGCGGTCGCTTCGCTTCTGGCCTTGCTTGCCCTTGTCACACTTGTTTTGAAGACGCTGCTGGAAATGCGCTATAGCGCCGAAATCGCCGCCAGCCGGCGGCACTGAAGGAATTAGAATGGAAGTACGCGTCCAGAACATACGCAAGGAATTCGACCGCTTTCCGGCGCTGCACGATGTCTCGCTCGATATCCGCTCCGGTGAATTGATTGCACTGCTCGGCCCCTCTGGCTCCGGCAAGACCACGCTTCTGCGCCTCATCGCCGGCCTTGAAAGCCCAACCGAAGGCCAGATCTTCTTCGGCGAGGAAGATGCGTCGAGGAAGACTGTGCAACAACGCAATATCGGCTTCGTGTTCCAGCACTATGCGCTTTTCCGCCATATGACAGTACTCGACAACGTCTCCTTCGGCCTGAAGGTGCGCAATGCGTCGCGCCGTCCGCCGAAGGCAGAAATCCGTAAGCGGGCGCTGGAGCTGCTCGATCTCGTGCAGCTCTCAGGTCTTGAAAAGCGCTATCCGGCGCAGCTTTCCGGCGGCCAGCGTCAGCGTGTGGCGCTAGCCCGCGCCATGGCGGTCGAGCCGAACGTCCTGCTGCTCGACGAGCCTTTTGGCGCGCTGGATGCGCAGGTGCGCAAGGACCTGCGCAAATGGCTACGCGAAATCCATGACCGAACCGGCCACACCACCGTCTTCGTCACCCATGATCAGGACGAGGCGATGGAGCTTGCCGACCGCGTCGTCGTCATGAGCCAGGGCGCGATCGAGCAGGTCGGCACGCCGGATCAGGTCTACGACAGCCCCAATTCGCCCTTCGTCTTCGGCTTCGTCGGCCAGTCGAACTGCCTGCAGGTGGAGGTTGCCGGCGGCGATATCCACTTCGAGGGCCGCTCGCTCGGCCTTAATGCCGAGAACGAGACTGATGGCGCTGCGCAACTTTACTTCCGCCCGCACGATGTCCGGCTCTGTGAATCTGCCGAGAACTGCATTGCCGGCCAGCCGGTCGCCAGCCGGCGCGTCGCGGGCACCCGCCATATCGAACTCGACATCGGCAAGGAGCGCCCGCATATCGAAATCGAGCTTCCGCCGAGCGAAGCAGACAGGCTCGACCGGTCGCGCGTCGCCTTCAAGCCGACACGCTGGAAGCTCTTCCGAGGCTGATATTCGTTCAATCCGGGTTCTCGCCGGAATCGCATGTGGCGAGAACCATTGAGAATTTTGTGATCTCCGGTTGTTTGTATTTTTGTCACGTGCCGGATAAAACGTTTTTGCTTAGATCGAAAAGGGCTGGACTAATTCCAATAGGAGGCACCTGGCGTTGAGGGCGGATATTTCCTTTGGAAAATCCCTGGTCGGGATTTTGTTCGTAGGACTGGCAGCCGCGAGCTGCACGACAACACCGAAACCGGCGTCCACGTCGGTCAAGAGCAAGCCGAAACACGTTCAACCGGCAAAAGTCAGTTTCAACTACACCACCAAGGATCGTGATTGCCTGAAGCGCGCGATGTACTTTGAATCCGAGCATTCGGATGAGGCGGGCTATCTGGCCGTTGGCAGTGTTGTCATGAACCGGCTGACCTCAGGCGCCTATGCCGACTCCATCTGCGGCGTCGTCGCCCAGAAGCGGCAATTTGCGCCGGGTGTCATGACGCGAGAAGTGAAGCCGCAGGCCGAACCCGAACTTGCGACCGCGGCCGACGCGGTCCTGAGCGGCGAGCGCCATCCGGCGGTCGGGGACGCGATGTTCTTCCACACCGCGGGATTGAAATTCCCATACAACAACATGCACTATGTGACAGTCGCTGGCGGCAATGCTTTCTACGAGAAGCGCGACGAAGACGGCACACTCGAAACGCCRCCGCCGCTGCCTTCTTACGAAGTCGCGATGAACTACGTACCGGGTGAAAGCATGCTGCCGCCGCAGTTCGATGTGCTGATCCCGTCAACCGTTCCGGTTCCGATCCCAGCTCCGGACCCCTCGGCCACTGCGAGCACGCAACCGATGCCGACCCTTGAGCCGGTGACCTCGATCGAGCCGGCGCCCGGCGTACCGGTCGCTATCCCGACACCCCGCCCCGCTTCCGACAGCGTGATGCTGCGACCAAGCATTCCGGCAAACGGCGGCTGATCCCGGAAGTCTAAGGCGCCTTGAGCATATCCGTTTTCTTCGAATTGCGGATATGCTCCATTCTTTTGTTTTCGCACAGTTTCGAACGCAAAACCGCTACGCACTTTTGCCGGAATTGCTCTAGGCACGCTCTTCCCAGACCTTCGCAAGCTCGACGATCGTCCTCACAGCCTTTTCCATATCCTGGCGGCTGATCCATTCGAGCGGCGAGTGGAAAGCGTGGCCGCCGGCAAAGATGTTCGGGCATGGCAGGCCCATGAAGGAAAGGCGCGAACCGTCCGTACCGCCGCGAATGCTTCCGCGCACCGGCGTCATGCCCGCCCGGCGCACCGCCTCGACGGCGTTCTCGACGATCTCAGGATGACCGTCGAGCACGACCTTCATATTGCGGTACTGTTCCTTCACATCGAAACGATAGGTCGAGCCCGGATAGGATTTCATCACATCCTTAACGACTGCTTCGAGCATGGCCTCCTTTTCGGTAAGGCCTTCGTCGGTGAAGTCGCGGATGATGAGGCTGATCGCAGACTTTTCCATCGAGCCGGCGACGCCGGTCGGATGGATGAAGCCCTGCTTTCCCTCGGTCGTCTCCGGCGCAATATCCTTCGGCAGCCGGTCGATGATGGCGCCGGCGATCTTGATGGCGTTTTCCATTCGGTCCTTGGCGAAACCCGGATGGATCGCCACGCCCGCGATGATAATATCGACGCTGTCGGCCGAGAAGGTCTCATCCTCGATATGGCCGGCGGTCTCGCCATCCATCGTATAGGCATAATCGGCGCCGAGCTTCTTCAGGTCGACCTTGTTGACGCCGCGGCCGACCTCTTCGTCCGGCGTAAAGAGGATCTTGATCGTTCCGTGCTTGATGTCGGGATTATCGATGAGGATCTGGGCTGCGGCCATGATTTCCGCCAGCCCCGCCTTGTCGTCGGCGCCGAGCAAGGTCGTGCCGTCGGTGGTGATGATGTCGTTGCCGATCTGGTTTTTCAGCTGAGGATGCTCGGAGACGCGGATCACCCGGCTTGGATCGCCGGGAAGCAGGATATCTCCGCCCGCATAGTTCGTCACAATCTGCGGCTTGACGTTCCTGCCCGTGAAATCAGGCGCAGTATCCATATGCGAGCAGAAGCAGATGACCGGCACGCTCTTGTTGCTATTGGCCGGAATGGTCGCATACACGTAGCCGTGCTCGTCGAGATGCGCATCCGAAAGACCGACCTCTAAGAGCTCCTCAACCAGAACCCGGCCGAGATCCTTCTGTTTCTCGGTGGTTGGCTGCGTCGATGAGGCGGGATCGGATTGGGTGTCGATAACGACATAGCGGAGAAAGCGGTCGAGAACGGTGCCTGTCAAAATATCCACTCCAGCGTGATCATCTTCTGACGATATAGCCCCCGAAGGCTCTGCAACGAAAGCTTTTTTCACCTGCAGTAATCGCTATCCGCGACAGTTGCCTTCCCGCCACTCAATCGACGCGATTGCCCTCGCCGTTGAACACATGCAGGTGCTTAGCCGGAAAAGCGACGTTGACGTTTGGCCCCGCAGTCATCGCCTCACGATCGAGCGTAAAAATCTTGAACGGCAGGCCATGCAGCGAAAGATGCAGGATGATGCCGAAGCCCGTCGGCTCGACGAGTTCGACATCGGCGGCAATTCCTGGTCCGTCACTTGTCATGACGACGTGCTCCGGCCGAATGCCGAGCGTGACCTTTTCGCCGTTCGAAAGGGACAGCGTTTTATCCAGGGGCACGATCGTGCCGTCCTTCAGCTTCACGCCGCCTGCCTCGTAGCTCGCCTCGAGGAAGTTCATGCCGGGCGAGCCGATGAAGCCCGCGACGAAGAGATTGGCGGGGCGGTCATAGAGCTCCAAGGGGCTGCCGACCTGCTGAACGACCCCGCCATGCATGGCGACGATCCGGTCCGCCAGCGTCATCGCCTCGATCTGATCGTGGGTCACGTAGATCGAGGTTGCCTTGAGGTCGCCATGCAGTTTCTTGATTTCGGCGCGCATCTGTTCGCGCAGGCGCGCATCGAGGTTCGACAGCGGCTCATCGAATAGGAAGGCTTTCGGCTGGCGCACAATGGCGCGGCCCATGGCGACGCGCTGACGCTGGCCGCCGGACAGCGCCTTCGGGCGGCGCTCCAGCAGCGGATCGAGGCCGAGCTTGGAAGCTGCACTCGCAACGGCACTGGCGATCTTTTCCTTCGCCGTCTTCCTGAGCTTCAGGCTGTAGCTCATATTGCCGGCGACATTCATATGCGGATAGAGCGCATAGGACTGAAACACCATGGCAATGTCGCGGTCTTTCGGATGCAGTTCGTTGACGCGGTTGCCGGCAATGCGGATTTCGCCGCCGGTCACCTCTTCAAGGCCGGCAATCATGCGCAGAAGCGTGGACTTGCCGCAACCGGACGGGCCGACCAGGACGACGAATTCACCGTCCTTGATCTCCAGATCGACGCCGTGCAGCACGGACATATGACCATAGGACTTCTGGATATTCTTGATATCGATCGATGCCATTTGACTAACCCTTGACCGCACCGGCCGTCAGGCCCTGAACGAGATAACGCTGGATGAGCAGGAAGAAGAGGCCGGCCGGAATGAGCGCCATGATGCCTGCCGCCATCATCTGCCCGAAATCCACGGAGAATTTCGAAACGAAAGTGAGAAGGCCGACGGGGAAGGTCGCCGCATCATTGCCGTTAATCAGCATCAGCGCAAAGAGCAGCTCGCTCCAGGCCGCAGTGAAGACAAAGCCGAGGGTCGCCGCAATGCCCGGCAGCGTCAGCGGCAGGATGATCTGCCGGAAGGCCGTGAATTGGGTGGCGCCATCGATCATCGCTGCCTCCTCGAGATCCTTCGGGATACCGTCGAAGAAGGACTGCATCAGGAAGGTCGCGAAAGGCACGTTGAAGGCGGTGTAAACGATGACGAGGCCAGTCAGGCTGTTCGTCAGGTGCAGCGGCGACAGAATCTTGAAGATTGGCGCGACCAGCATGACCAGCGGAAACATCTGGGTAAGCAGCATCAGCGCGATGATCCAGTATTTCGCCCGGAAGCTGAAGCGTGACAACGCATAGCCTGACAAAGAGGCGCAGATCGTCACCGCCACCGCCGTCGAAGCCGAGACGATGACGCTATTCTTGAAGAAGGTCGGGAAGGCGCTGTGCTCCAACACGAAGCTGTAATGTTCCCACGTGGTCCGCGACGGCCACATGCGCACGCCCTCCGTGTAGAGCAGGTCGTTCGGAGTGACCGAGACCTTCAAGAGCCAGAAGAGCGGGAAGAGCGCGAAAACGACATAGACGAGAATCGCCAGACGGTGCGCGATGATGGGAAGAATAGATCGTCTCATGGCTCAATCCTTGGCAAGCAGGCTCTGCCGCAGCAGGATGATCAGCATGGAATAGGCCAGAAGCAGCACCAGCAGCACCAGCGCAATCGCCGATGCATAACCGAAATCGAGGCGCCTGAAGGCCTGGGTGAAAATATAGCTCGCAACGATCTGCGTCCGATCCGCCGGTCCGCCGCCGGTCATGACGACGATCAGATCGGCGAAGTTCGAGATCCAGACGGTCCGCAGCATGACGGTGATGGCGATGGTCGGGGCCAGGAACGGCAGGGTAATCGACCGGAAGCGCTGGAACCAGTCTGCACCGTCGATGGAGGCCGCCTCATAAAGATCGCGCGGAATTGCCTGTAGCGCAGCCAGCAGCGTAATGGCGAAGAATGGAATGCCCCACCAGACATTGGCGATGATCGGGCCCCACATCGCATATTGTGGATCAGAGAGGATATTGCCCGGCTCGCTCATCAGTCCGAGAGCAAAAAGCCAGTGCGGGATCGGCCCGATGACCGGGTTGAAGAGCCAGGCCCAGTTCAAGCCGGCCAGAAAGGATGGCACCGCCCAGGGCAGGAACACCAGCGCCTGGATGACACCCCTGCCCCAGAAAGGCTTGTCCAGCAGCAGGGCAAGGACCAGCCCGAAAAAGAATTGCAGGACGACCGAGGCACCGGTCCACCAGAGCGTGTTCCGCAACGCGCCATAAAAGGCCTTGTCTTGGGAAAGCTCCCGGAAATGCTCTATCCCGACGAAGCCGCCGGAGAAAGGATTGAGAAGCTGGATATCACGGAAGGCATAGGAAACGCCGACCGCCAGCGGCACCAGCATGACCGCGATGATCAGGATCAGCGACGGCGCACTGTAGAGATAAGGCTCCGAGGCGTCGGCGAGGCGGCGCAGCCATGGCCGACGGTCGTGGCGTAACTCGAGCGTATGGGCGGTGATGGTCATTAACCCGATGCTTTCCCTCGCGACGCTTCAGGGCGCCGTCTGTCGTTAGATGAACGGCGGCGGAAGATTTCCGCCGCCGTTTCAGTATCTTGCCTTACTTCTTGGCTAGGAACTTCTGCTGAGCCTTGGTGAGGTAATCGGCCCACTGATCGGCAAGATCCTTGGCGGAGATATCGCCCAGCAGCGCCTGCTGAGAGGTCTTGATCGCCAGGGAATCCTTGAAGAACGCAAATTCTTCCAGGTAGGTCGGCATGACCGTCGGGACGGTATCCTTGTCGGCCAGTTCCTCGAACCAGCCCTTGAACTGGTCACCGGCGTAGAAGGGATCCTTCTCGGCTGCCGTATAGGCCGGCAGAGCGCCAATCTTCTTGTTCCACTCGATGTTGCCTTCTGGACCTTCGAGGGTGGCGATCAGCTTCCAGGAGAGATCCTTGTTCTGGCTCGTCGTGAACATCGACCAGCCGCCGTAGCCGATGGTCGGGTAAGATTTGCCGGCTGGACCCTTCGGCAGCGGCATAACGCCGAAATCTTCCTTCTTCATCCGCTCGGCAATGGCGATCAGTGCATCCGGATCCTGGTCGAGGAAGGCGCAAGTACCGGAATAGAAGCCGGCGACGACTTCGTTGAAGCCCCAGTTGACGCTATCCTTCGGCGCATAGCCCTTCTTGTAAAGATCGACCATCCACTCGATGCCCTTTGCCCAGCCTTCGCTGTTCATCGTCGAGGTGCCGTCTTCCTTGAAATACTTGTTGTCGCCGGCCATGGAGGCCGCAAAGATCATCCAACCGTTCAGGCCGCCCGGACCGCCGCGCATGCAGTAGCCGTATTTGCCAGACAATTTGGAGACGGCTTCGGACGCCTTGGTGAAATCCTCCATCGTCTTCGGCGGTTCTTTGACGCCGGCTTCTGCAAGCAGCTTCTTGTTGTAGAACATGGCACGCAGATAGAAGCCGTAGGGCAGCATGTACGCCGTATTCTTGACGTCGCGGCCGAGCTCGAGCGCGCGCGGCGTCAATTCCTTGGTGTGTTCCCATTTCTCGAGATAGGGCTCCAGGCTTTCCAGCATGCCGTTATTGGCATAGAGCGACAGCCACGTATCGGGCATTTCCATGACGTCTGGCACATCGCCGGCCGAGACCATGGTCGCGAATTTCTGGAAGGCTTCGTTCCAGGGTAGCGAGATGATGTCGACCTTGGTGCCGGGATTGGCGGCTTCGAACTTGCCGACGATCGACTTCAGTGTCTCGGTGCGCTCGGGGCTGGTGATGACTTCGACGAGCTTCAGCGTCGTGTCCGCGAAAGCCGTGCCCGCCATCATCGTGGCGAAGAGTGTCGAGATGATAAGCTTTTTCATTTTTGGTTCCCCTCCGTAGTTGTTGTGAGGTTTCGGTTAAGAGGCGACGGAAATCGCCTCCTCGATATCCCTCCACAGCGCCTCGGTTCCTTCGAGGCCGATATGGAGGCGCACAGATCGCGGGCTGATGCCGAAGGCTTGCGCCGAATTCGGCTGTGCCTTCTGCTGCAGCACAACTTCGCCCGGTACGATCAGGCTTTCATGTCCACCCCAGCTTACACCCAGTTTGAAAAGCTTGAGGTGATCTGCGAAGGCTCTGATATCGATGCCCTCGCGGAATATGAAAGAGAAGAGGCCCGACGTACCGTTGAGGCCGGCGGGCAGGCGATTGGTAAGGCCCGGATGACAGACCTGCTCGACAACGTCGAGCGCCTGCAGGCGCTGCGCGATCGTCGTGGCCGCTGCCTCATGCGCCCGCATGCGCAAAGGCAAAGTCCGCAAACCGCGGATCAGCAGCCAGGCATCGAAGGGCGACAGCTTGYCGCCGAGATAGGGATAGGATTCGGCCTTGATGCGGGCGATCATCTCCTTCGAGCCGGCAACAACACCGGCAACCACATCGCTGTGGCCGCCGAGATATTTGGAGGCTGAATGGATGACGAGATCGACGCCAAGCGTTATCGGCCGCTGGAAGAACGGGCTCGCCCAGCTGTTGTCGATCATGGTGACGATCCCATGCTTTCTTGCGAGCGCGGCCAGCGCGCCGACGTCATGGGCTTCCATCACCCAACTCGTCGGGCTTTCCATATAGAAGACCTTGGCGCCCGGCAGCGCCTTGGCGACAGCCTCCTCGTCGCGGCCATCGACATAGGTCACTTCGACCTTCATGCGCTTCAGGATCGTGCCGAACAGACGGAAGGCATCGGGATAGACATGCTTGACGGCGACGATGCGGTCGCCCGGCTCCACGAAGCTAAGCACCGCCGACGAGATCGCCGCCATGCCGCTTGCAAAGCCCAGCGCATCCTCGGCGCCTTCGAGCTTTGCCAGCATCTCCTCGAACATGCGCACGGTCGGGTTGAGACCGCGCGTATAGATCGGCCGCACCTTTTCGCCGCGATAGGAAGCGATCATGTCGTCATAGTCGGAAAAGGTGAAAAGCGAGGTCTGGAAAATCGGCGGAACGACGGCTTCGGCGAAGTTGCCTTCGTCATGGGCGGTGATCAGCGAAGCAAGGTCGAACGGTTCGAGGCCGTCAGTCATCGGGACATTTCCTTGATGTCTTCCTCGACCACGTCGAGGATTTTCAATGTCTCACGCCGCGCCGCCTCGGTGTCCTGGGCGGCGATGGCATTGAAAAGGGTTCGGTGAAAGGGGAAGGACCGGCGGGCGAAATCCTGCCTGTCGAAAGGATGCGTCCAGAAACGCTCGAAGGTCTCGCGCATCTGTTCGAGAAGCTGGCGGAACAGGGGATTGTGGGTGGCGTCGTAGACGGCGAGGTGGAAAGCGAGATCTTCCGGTCCGGAAGCGCCTTTGGCGATATGCACCCGTTCCATTTCATCGAGCTTTTCCTCGATGACGATGAGGTCCTTCGCCGTGCGCCGCCTCGCCGCGACCATGCCCGCCTCGCATTCGATACCGCGGCGAACCTCCAGCGTCTGCAGCAACACATCGCGCAGATGCGGCGTCTCGAACGACAGCGGCATATGAATCGTATCTCTGGAAACCGGTTTCAGCAGGTAGGTTCCGCTACCCTTGCGCGTCTCAATGACGCCGAGCGCCTGAAAATGCCGGATCGCCTCGCGAATGGTGGAGCGCCCGACGGCAAGTGCGGCCATCAGCTCGCGCTCCGCCGGCAGGCGGTCGCCCGCCTGAAGCCGGGCATCCTCGACATAATGTGCCAGCGCATCGGTCACCTGACGCGCGCGGTCCATCGCCGGAAGCGGCCGGATTACCGGCCTGTCGCTACCATTTGCCTTCATGGTTCCCCAAGTTCTTGTCTAAGGCAGCCGACCTCAAAATTGGTCTGACATCTTAGCATTTCTCAAAGATTATTCGCCGTCAAGGCGGTATTTGCTCCCTATGGTTCTCTGGTGTTAAAGCGGATATGCCTACTTATTCGGCCGCCTTATTTCCAGCTTCCGCTGTCGGCGATAACGCCATATTCGAGCTTGGCGATTGGCACGGCACAGCGCGCGATATGACGGCTTAATAGGAGCGCGAGATAATCCACACCTACTTCTGCGAACGAAGATAATCCCGCGGAGGACCGACAGTCCCGCGCTCGATGATCCTGACGGCCATTCCAATACGCCGCACCCTCGCCTGGCTGTTGAGCGCACGTTCCCTCAGCATTTCCCATCCGACGCGACCAAGCTCTTCGCGTTCGATCCTCAATGTCGTCAAAGCTGGATTGCTGTGCTGGGCGATGGAGATGTCATCCATGCCGATGACGGAGTAGTCGCGCGGAATGCTGCTGCCCCGCGCGCGAAGCGCGTCGATCACGCCGAGCGCCATGATATCGTTGCTGCAGACGAAAGCAGTCGCCTTCGCGTAGCGACCTTTCTGCATCGCGTCGGTCAAGGCATTCACCATGCCGGGCTCCAGGACTCCGGCCGCCATAAGGTCGAACAGATGCCTATCGGGATCGATCGCGATTCCAGCCTCCTGCATCGCATCACGGAAGCCGTCGAATCGTTCCTTGAGCGAGGTCCGGAATAGCCGGCTGACATGCACGATCTCCGTGTGGCCTTCCGACAGAAGCCGGGTGGTCGCCAGCCAACCCGCGGACCTGTTATCGGGAAGAACGCAGGAAAGACGCATCGTCCTATCGATCCCATTCAGGATGACGGCAGGCGCATGACTTCTGACAACCTGTTCGATCAATACCGGATGGTCGAGGCCGACAAGAAGCAGACAGGCGCCGTCGTCGGCAACCAGCCTTTCGACATTGACGCTGCCGGTTTCAATATCAGGTGTCATCAGGTGCACCTTCGCCAGCACGCCTGCTTCCTTGGCGGCGTCCAGCGCCCCTTGAATGACCCCTTCATAGAACTGCGAGTTCAGGTAGAGGGCTGCCGTCGTCACGACCGCGACACCGGATGGAAAGGCGTCGGCGACATCGGCTGTCTTGTGCTTGTAGTCAAGACGGGCGGCCGCTTCCAGGATGCGTTCGCGGCTTTCGTTTCCAACCCCGGACCTGTTGTTGAGAGMCTTTGACACCGAGGCGATGGAAACGCCTGCGGCTTCGGCAATGTCAGAGATTCTCGATCTGCGTGTCATCAGGGTTCTCCTCGATCGAGATTTATCACGGGCGGTCCGGCGCTGCCATACAGCGTAGAAATTTTCGCTAATTACGAAATTTTTCTTTCCAGCATCATTTTTTCGTCTATCGTTGTCCTGTCGCCGCATCAAGCGGGCGGCATTGACCTGGGAGGGGAAGATGCTGAGACGTAGAGAGTTTATGGCGAGCGCCATCGCCGCGGCGCTGATCGACATTCCTGGCGCACGTGCCGCCGAGGAATCTCTGAGAGTATTCTGGTGGGGAAATCCCGACCGTGCAAAACGGACCGGCGAGGTCATCAAGCAGTTCGAAACGTCAGCCCCCGGCGTGACGTTCACCGGTCAGGTCGCAACGTCGGACTATTGGGTGAAGCTGAGCACGATGGTGGCCGGCCGCAACGTGCCCGACGTCTTCGCTCTGGAACCTGTGACCTTCGCCGATTATTCCCGGCGTGGCGCCACTCTTGACCTGACTCAGTTCCACGACAGCGTTATCAAGTCACAGGACTTCTCACCCGGCGCGTTGGATCTCGGCACCGTGGATGGCAAGCTGACCGGCATTCCGACGTCCCTGAACGCCGCTGCCCTGATGGTCGGCAAGACGGCGCTGGAAAAGGCCGGCGTACCGGCACCCACAGCGTCGACGACATGGGAGCAGTTCAAGACGATCTGCACGGACTTCAAGAAAGCTTCCGGCTCCGGCAATCTCTTCGCGGTGAGCAATGGCGCCCGGTATAGTTTCGTATTCGAAGTCTGGCTGCGACAGCGCGGAAAGGCACTCTTCACGCAGGATGGCCACCTCGGCTTCGAAGAGGCCGACGCCGCTGAATGGTTCGACTACTGGGATCAGATGGCAAAGGCCGGCGGCTGTGTCACCGCCGACATCCAGGCTCTCGACAAGGGAAATATCGAGACCAACCCCGTGGCGAGTGGCAATGCCGTCATGGCCTTTGCCTATTCCAATCAGCTTGCGGGCTATACCGCGCTCGCAAAATCCGAGATGACCATCGGCTCTCTTCCGGTACAGGACGCCGCAGGTCGCTCGGGGTTGTTTTACCGGCCCTCGACGCTATGGTCGATATCGCCCTGGTCGAAGTCGCCGGAGACGGCAGCCAAGTTCATCAACTTCTTCGTCAACGACGCAAATGCGGGACATGCTCTCGGAACCGAGCGTGGTGTTCCTGTCAATACGAAGATCCAGGGCGACGTCGCGGCGACCGGCGACAAAGTGTCAAAGCAGACGATTGATTACATCGTCTCGTTGAAGGAGAGGGTTGGGCCGTATCCGCCGGCAATACCGATCGGCGCGGCCGAGTTTTCTCAGCAGGTTCTGACGGCGACCGCCGACAGCCTGGCCTTCGCGCAGATAACGCCGTCCGACGCCGCCAAACAGCTCATGTCGGAAGGCAAGCGCATATTCGGCGGCTGAGCCGCCCCGAGGACGAGAGATGGATCAGGCCAATAATCCGAACGCGGCGCTGGAAGACCGGGAAGAAGCGCGCAGACTCCAGTTCCTGCCTTGGGAGCATATCGCTTCCGACCTGCGCCATCCGGCTCATCTCGAGCGCAAGGCAGAGCTTCGCAGGGCCTGCGGGGCCGAGCTCGGCGACACGTCCTACATCGCCGAGCATGCCGCCGTCTTTACCGATCGCCTGAAGATGGGCGAGCGGTCATGGATCGCCGGCCACGCGCTTGTCAGAGGCGATATCACTCTGGGAGACGATTGCACCATCAACCCCTATGCCTGCATTTCGGGTAGAGTGACCTGCGGCAACGGCGTTCGGATCGCATCGCACGCCTCGATCGTCGGCTTCAACCATGGCTTCGACGATCCCACCGTGCCGATCCATCGCCAGAAGGTAACGACTGCCGGAATCACGATCGGCGACGACGTCTGGATCGGGGCCAATGCCGTCGTCCTGGATGGGGCCGTCATCGGCAGCGGCGCGGTGATTGCTGCCGGCGCGGTCGTGGCTGGAGAAATCCCGCCACTGGCGATCGCGGGCGGYGTGCCCGCACGCGTCATCCGCCTCAGGGGCGGGACCCCTCAGTCGTCGGGCGTCGGAAGTGTCGAAGACTGCCTGCAAAAACTCGGCAGCAAGGCGCAGGATCAATGGCGTGATATCCTCAAGCGATGGAAGACAGCCGACGCCTATGAATCGCTGGAAGCGGATGGCGTGCAGCGACCCGCAGCGCGGCATCTGTGTGACGCAATCGAGATCGCGGCAGGCTTCGGGGAATTGCCACCAGGGCTGGATCGATCGCAGACAGTCGAGCGGCTCCAAAACCTGCAGGACGGCGAGACCGGCCTCTTTCCGGAGCCGAATGCGCATCGGGCAGGGACTAAGCTCAGGGACGACCCGAAGGCGTTGTATAACGTGCTCTCCGTCGGCTACGCTCTTGAAGTTCTCGGATCTCGTCCACCTCATGCCATCCGGGCCGTCCAGCTCGACGCCGACGAGCTCGATCGGTGGCTCGCAGGCCTGCCGTGGAAGACATCCGCCTGGAGCGCCGGCAGCGTGGTCGACGCCATTGGCACGGCGATGTATTTCAACGCGAGGTATTTCGACGTGGAGCAGCCTCGGCACGCCTTGTTCGACTGGCTGACACGGAACGTCGGTCGCACGACCGGCCTGTGGGGCGAGCCGACGGCGGCCGAAGGATGGCTGCAGCCCGTCAACGGCTTCTATCGGTTGACGCGTGGCACCTACGCCCAGTTCGGCATTCCACTTCCGGACGCGCAGAAGTCCTTCGAAACCGTTGTCCTGAACTACCGCAATCACAAGGGTTTTATCGGCGCGGAATATACCGCCTGCAATCTGCTCGACACGATCCACCCGCTCCTCCTTATCGCGAGGCAAACCGACTATCGGCGACGCGACGGCGAGGATATCGCCCGCAAGATCATATTCAGAGCTTTGGAGCGATGGCAGGACGGCCAGGGATTCCCGTTCGCCGATGGAGCCGTTCCGAGCCTGCAGGGAACCGAGATGTGGCTTTCCGTCATCCACCTGGCGGCGAACTACCTCGGCGTTGCCGATTGTTTTTCCTTCGTGCCGAAAGGCGTCCATCGCACCGAGACGGTCGGCCTCGGCCTCTGAGAACGCCAATCTCGCTGGGCCTCGCGGCCCTCACGCAATAAAACTCCAGCCGCAATCGGCGGCTGACAACAAAAAGCAATCCTGCATCGGCCGCAGCAGGCGGTCAGGATGTCTGCAAGGCGCCGTTGGGGCTGGCCTGATCGACGGCAGCGGGCAGGTGTTGCGCCAGGATATTGGCGACCTGGTCGGCCGGCACGCCGAGCCGCTGGGCGATATTGCCAAGATACTCGCTGGACAGCGCAGAACGGATCTCGTCCGGGGTGATCGGCATGTTGTCGCCACGGCCGAGCCAGGAGTTGACGCGTGGACCGAGACCGGCCTCGTTCAATTTGGCGACGACGCCGTCAAGCCCGCCGAAATCGGTGAAGGCGTCCGACATCAAGCCGCTGAGGCCGCCCGGATGACTGTTGATGTCGTTACCGAGGAGGCTGCCGATATCGTCGAAGAAGCTCATCACATCCTCCTTGCATGGCGATGAGGCGCCACATCGCCGCGGCGCCCCTCCACACGTTGCGAGATCTCAGGATTTGAGCTTGCTGTTGCAGATGCTGTAGTAGCCGCCGCCTTTCTTGATCCAGGTCAGGCCATTCAGGCTGTTGTTCGCCTTGTCGGCATTGTACTGATCGAGACAGGTATGCATCCGACCCTTGCCGGGCGTCTCGCTCGCATATTTTGCATCAACCTTGGTCGGGAAGACCACGCCCTTCGGGACCGCGACCTTGGTGGGCGCGGGCTCGGCGGCATTTTCCGTATTGGCGGTCGTCGGCTCGTCGGTTGCAGCCGGCTTTGCGGGCGTCGCTGCGCCGGGCTTTACCGGCGTTGCTGCAGCAGTATCGGCTCCGCATTGCGCCTTGCGGAAGTCGTTCCATTTCATGCCGTTGAGACTATTGGCTGCCTGCGCTGCTTTATATTTGGCACTGCAGTCCTGCATGGTCATCGCATCGGCGCTTGATGCGGCAATGAAGGCGCCGAGCCCAAGTGCCGCGGCGACCGCCAGGGAAGCAAATCTGTGCATGTTTTCCTCCTCCGATTTGCATGGCGCACGGGGGTATGCGCCATACCGGATGCATCGAGAGTTTCGGCACCCGGTCGAGCAAAATCGCGGAGCAATAAGGTCAATTTAGCGGCAGCTCACGGACTGCTACCCCATGCCGCAGGCAATGCTAAAATAAGCCTTTGCCCCGGACTTTCGCGCCGGATGAGAGAATAAAAAAGGGCCTGCTCAAGCTTCCGATCGCGGAGAAGCGGTCGAAGCCTCCGAGCGCCTGCAGGTACCAATGGGCGCCACGATCCCTCGGGAGGACCGGCGTCAGATCGGCACTCCTGCTCCTGCGCGGCAGGCCTTGACCTTCCTCAAAGGTGATCACACACCCCGCATGTTTCCCCAGAGCAGGACATGGAGCTGCGGAAGAACGCGCGCATCGAACCACCGGTCCGAGGTGACCCTGTCGACCAACCAGCGCATGCGGTTGAGAATTCCTTCGACGTCGATCGATGGCTCGTCACCCACCGGCGGCGTGTGATTGCCGGGTTGCAGGAAGATCGGAAGCTCTTTGAAGTCTTTCGCAACAGACCTTGCAAACGCATAGTCGTCTTCATCGAAGATGACGATCTTCATTGCGATCCTCGGACCATTGCGAGCCGCCGTCACGCAGTCCCTCAATTCGTCAGGGTTGAACACCATACGGCTGGACGGTGGTTTGGGACTGAGGATCAAATGATCCAGCGCTGCAAACCAATCCTGCGCAATTGACCCCTGCGTTTCCAAGGCGAATTGATAGCTATCGCGCTTTCCTCGAGCAATCAGCGGCCCGAGCGGCTGGATCGCCGGGTTTCCACCAGACAGGGAAATCGTCAGGGGACAGCCTTGAGAGAGCGATTCCACGTTCGACCAGATATCGTCGACCGACATTGGCGTCCACTCGTCGCGGAAGGCGCTGTCGACCGCATGCATRGTATCGCACCATTCGCAGCGATAGTCGCAGCCGCCCGTTCTGACGAAAACGGTCGGAACTCCCATGAGCGGCCCTTCCCCCTGGATCGTCGGCCCGAAGATTTCGCTGATGCGGATCTTTTGCTCCCTGCCTGTCATGGGCGATATTCCGCCCATGTCTTCGGGGTCTCGCTTACCCTGACAGCGGAGGTTTCCGGCAGGCGCTGCTTGCACCAGTCGTAAAAGTGCCTGGCGAGCCATTCGGACGTCACCCGGTCATGGCCCAACGCATCGTTGAGGTGCCGATGATCGAAGGTTTCATCGATGTATCGCTTGAGCGGCGAAAGCTCGTGATAATCGCGGACAAAGCCATCCTCGTTCAATTCTGAGGCCGCAAGCTCGACCTCGACGATGTAGTTATGGCCGTGCAGACGCGCGCACTGATGGTCATCAGGAAGGTGGGATAGCTGATGCGAAGCGGAAAAATGGAACTCCTTGGTGATCCGGTACATCACTTTGCCTCTTCTGCCTTGGACCCAGCCGTCGCAGTGATCCAGAAATCCGGATCGTCATAAACGGTCGAATCCTCGACGCCGGCGAGATGGAAGGCTTCGCGGCGTTCGACACATGTTCCGCATCTGCCGCAATGGAGATCACCGCCTTTGTAACAAGACCATGTCTCTTCAAAAGGCGTCAGGTGCTTCGCACCATCAGCGACAATATCGGCCTTCGTCGCGTTCACATAGGGAGCGATCAGCCTGACGTCGGCGTATCCCTCAAGGGCACGCTGTTGCATCGCCTCGAATGCCGAAATGAACCCGGGCCGACAGTCGGGGTAGATGAAGTGATCCCCGCCATGGACTGCAATTGCTACGGCGTCTGCGCGACGAGCAGCAGCGAGCCCGAACGCGATCGACAGCATGATGGCGTTGCGGTTCGGCACGACCGTCGCCTTCATCGTCTCCTCGGCGTAGTGGCCGTCAGGAACCTTGACATCGTCCGTGAGGGCCGAGCCCGTCAGGTGCTTGCCCACGTTCGATATGTCTATGATGTCGTGTGGCACATCGAGCCTTCGCGCGCAAAGAGCTGCGAATTCCAGCTCTTTGACGTGCCGTTGACCGTAGTCGAAGGAGATGAGGCCGATAAGTTTGCGGTTCGCCGCAATCTTGTAGGCAAGCGAAATGGAGTCGAGTCCGCCTGAGCAGACGACGAGTGTTTTCATCTTTGGGATCCCTTGTTTTGTTGAACCGGGTGGGCTGCGACCGGTTAGCGGGGCACCTACTAAACTTCTGACGTTGGGATGTCTAGTCACTTTGCCGGCGGCAACCGACGACGTCGACCCGTCCGCACTGGACACGCGCCCCCTCCAGCTAGAGGCAGGTTGCGGCGGCTTTCAACTCGGCATGCGGTATCGGACCGAGACGAGCGGGTAATGTCCTATCTTCCATCAGGCTTCGAAGAGCAGAAAAGCCCCTCAGTCCAGACGCTTGCGTGGTCTCAATCGCGAAGCCGCTGCGGCGCCAGCGATTGCGTCTGCGCATAGGCGAGCGGCGAACGATTGCTGGGCAGGTTTTCGGCGGATAAATGCACGATCTCCGGCGGGCCTGTGGTGCGGCTGCCTAGCTCGGATCGAACGGTTTAAAAAGAAAAGCGGCGGCCGAGAGGCCACCGCTCATGAGATCGGGTCAATTTGACGAACTGAAGAGCGAGCTTAAGCGACGTTTGCCTGCCGCTTCGGCAATTTCCAGCCGGGGCGGGCAAAATGGCATGTATAGCCATTCGGAATGCGCTCGAGATAATCCTGATGCTCCGGTTCGGCTTCCCAGAAATCGCTGACGGGAACGACTTCCGTCACGACCTTGCCTGGCCAGAGGCCGGAAGCATCCACATCGGCGATCGTATCTTCAGCCGTCCGCCGCTGGTTTTCATCCGCATAAAAGATTGCCGATCGATAGCTCGCACCGATATCATTGCCCTGCCGATTACGGGTCGACGGATCATGAATCTGGAAGAAGAACTCCAGGATATCGCGATAGCTCGTCTTCTGCGGATCGAAGATGATCTCGATCGCTTCGGCGTGATTGCCGTGATTGCGGTAGGTGGCGTTGGGCACTTCGCCGCCCGAGTAACCGACACGCGTTGAAACGACGCCAGGCAACCGGCGAACAAGGTCCTGCATTCCCCAGAAGCAGCCGCCAGCAAGTACCGCACGTTCTGTTGTCATAGAGATGTCCTTTCCAAATGCGCGAGGTGGACGGAAATCGTCAGCTGCGCTTCGCTGACGCCTATATGGGTATCAGTCCCTTGTATCGCCAGCCCACGCTGGATGCCTATGAGGTATTCGCCTGCGTCAATGCCTTCCAGAGGCAATGGCGATATCGTTCCAAATGGCTCGCATATCCGTAGGGCAAATGCGAGGGCTCAGCCAGCCAATTGGCAGCCGTACCATGCGAACTCGCGCATGACCGTCGAAGGCAAGCGGGGCGCCGAGATCTCTCGGACATATCCCCGGCGTCCAGCAATTTGCCCCGTTCGCTGCCTCATTTCCAGAAAATGCGATTGACGGGCCGGGAAGGTCAAAGCACTCTAGGGTTAAAACCCAATCAAACTATTGATTAAATTATCTCTGTATGATTCACTTCGGTAATAGTGGGAGTTTGAATCATGGCAGGAGAATTCTGGCTTGATGACCGACAGTGGGCGGT
>NZ_JBFUBG010000079.1:0-31980 GCF_056405875.1 Rhizobium sp. P1_E6
GATGAAGGCAATCTGGAAGCCTATAAGGATCTCAACTTCCGCCACGCCTTCAGCCTTGCCATGGACCGCAAGTCGATGGTCGATATCGCCGGTTTCGGCTATCCCGTCGTCAATGAGCATGCCTCTGGCCTGCCGCCGCGCTTTGAAGGCTGGCGCAACAAGAATGCGGAGGGCGACAAGGACGCCTTCATGGGGCTTGATACCGATAAGGCGAACAAGATCCTCGACGATGCCGGTTACAAGAAGGGGTCTGATGGTTTCCGCACGACCCCGACCGGCAAGCCGATCGCCTTCCCGATCATCGTTCCCAACGGCTGGACCGACTGGATCGACGCCGTGCAGATCGCCGTCGAAGGCCTGCGCGCGGCCGGCATCAACGCATCGGTCGCCACGCCCGAATACGAACAGTGGCGCAAGCAGATCCTCGATGGCAGCTTCGAGGTCGTCATGAATTCGCGCGCTGACGGTGCGACGCCGTTCCGCGGCTATTACCAGAGCCTCTCGACGGCCTATGGCGGACGCGTCACCGGCGCTCCCTCGCGCTATCAGAACCCGAAGCTGGATGCGCTCTTCGATCAGTATCTGAAGGCGACGTCGGACGATGATCACAAGAAGATCTTCAACGATATCCAGCTGCTGGTTGCCGACGACTTCCCAGTCGTGCCTGTCTTTAACGGCCCGACCTGGTACCAGTTTTCCAGCAAGCGTTTCACCGGCTGGGTTACCGACAAGGACCCGGTCATGAACCCGGAAGATCACGACAACAACCGGATGCGCCTCATGCATCTGCTCCGCCTGAAGCCGGTCCAATAACACCGGCGAGGTAGGAAGATGCGTGTTTCCGGACGGCGCCTTGGCGTCTATGCGGTCGCCCTGGCGTTTGCCATCGTGATGAACTTCATCCTTCCCCGGCTGATGCCGGGGACACCCGTCGACGCCATGGTCGCACAGCTCGGGCCGCGGGCCACACCCGCAGCCGTTGAGGCGATCAAGGCGCGCTTCGGCGCCGTCGATCAGCCGATGCTTCTGCAATTCGTCGACTACCTGAAGGGGCTTGCGACCTTCGATCTCGGCGTCTCCGTGAAATATTATCCCCAGACAGTCGTCCAGGTCCTCGGCCGTTCGACAATCTGGACCATCTTCCTAGTCGTCACCGCCATCATCTTTTCGCTCTGCATCGGCGTGGTTCTGGGTGCAATCTCCGCCTGGCGGCGCGGCGGACGTTTCGACACGATCGTCTCGCCGCTTGCGGTCGTGATGATTTCAGTGCCACCAGTCATTGTGGGCCTGACGACGCTCTTCGTCTTCGGAGTGTCGCTGCGCTGGTTTCCGGTCGGCTATGCCTATGATCCGAACCTCGATCCCGCGTTCAACTTCACTTTCGCGGGCAGTGTCTTCATCCACGCCATCATGCCCGTGCTGACGCTGTCGCCGTTCCTGATCGGCGAATTCCAGACGACCATGCGCTCGTCGATGATTTCGATTCTCGGGGAGGATTACGTGACGATGGGCCGTGCCAAGGGCCTCAGTCACCTCACGGTCATGTTCAGCTATGGCGCGCGTAACGCCATGCTCCCTGTCCTGACAAACCTTGCGCTGATGCTTGGCGCTGTCTTCGGCGGCTCGATCGTCACCGAGATCGTCTTCAATTACCCGGGACTGGGTTTGACGCTTTATACGGCGAGCATTGCCCGCGATTATCCGGTCATCCAGGGACAGCTGCTCCTGATGACGCTCGCCACGCTCGGCACCAACTTCCTCGTCGATATCATTTATGGGTTTGTCGACCCCCGACTGCGGGAGGCCGTTTAATGGGATTCACGCTGAGATCCATTCTTCGCCAGAAGAAGGCCGTCGCCGGCCTCATCCTCGTCGTTAGCCTCTGGCTGATGGCGCTATCCGCACCGATCATCGCGCCCGGCGAACCCGGCGCACGCGTCGGCCGCTCTCATCAGCCTCCGTCCATCGAACATGTGCTTGGTACGACGAAGATGGGCCGTGACGTCTATCGCCAGTTCGTCTGGGGTGCGCGCAGTTCACTCACCGTCGGCTTTGCGACGGGCATTGCGATTACCGTGATCGGCACCGCTATTGGTCTTGTCGCCGGCTATGTCGGCGGCAAGACGGATGCCGCCCTCGACCTTGCAACAAACGCGGTGCTGGTCGTTCCGAACATGCCACTGCTGATCCTGCTTGCCTCTTTTGCCGGAACGGTCGGGCCAATGACGATCATGACGATCATTGCCCTGACCTCGTGGCCGTGGGGAGCACGCATGACGCGGTCACAGACGATGGCGCTGCGCAATCGCGATTTCGTCACGGCCTCGAAAATGATCGGCGAGCCGGCCTGGCGGATCATCTTCGTCGAGATCCTGCCGAACCTCACGCCGCTGATCGGCATCAACCTCGTCGGCAGCATCATCTATGCGATCGTTGCGCAGACGACGCTCGAATATCTCGGCTTCGGCGATCCGCTGAAAGTGTCCTGGGGGACGATGCTCTACAATGCCCAGAATGCCTCGGCAATCATGGTCGGTGCCTGGTGGGACGTCGGCGTGCCGGCGATCGGCATCGCGCTGACGGGCCTTGGCCTTGCGCTTCTCAACTTCACCTTTGATGAGATCGCCAATCCGCAGCTCCGCTCCGGGCCGGCGTTGTCGCGCTGGTTTAGTCTCACTCGTGCCCGCAACCGCGCACTGGAGGCCGGACGATGAGCGACAATCTGCTGGAAATTGAAAAGCTTAACGTTGATTATCTGCTCGACAGGGGCGAGTTCCGGGCCGTCAAGGACGTGTCGTTCAATATCGGACGTGGCGAGATCTTCGGGCTTGCGGGCGAATCCGGCTGCGGCAAGAGCACCATTGCCTATGCCATCACGCGCCTTTCCAAGGCCCCGGCCTGGATCAGCGGCGGCAGCATCCGCATGGACGGGCGGGATCTTCTCAAAATTCCGGAGCGGGAACTGCAGAAGATCCGCTGGAAGCGCATCGGCATGGTTTTCCAGAGCGCGATGAATTCGCTCAATCCTTTGATGCGCGTCGAGGCGCAGTTTCACGATGTGCTCTACCGCCACACCGGCTGCTCGCGTCAGGAGTCGCGGGCGCGCGGTGAGGAGATGTTCCGTCTCGTCGGCATACCGCCCCAGCGCATCAGCGATTATCCGCATCAGTTCTCGGGCGGCATGCGCCAGCGCATCGTCATCGCCATCTGCCTGGCGCTGAGACCGGAGCTCATCATCATGGACGAGCCGACGACGGCGCTCGACGTGGTGGTCCAGCGTGAAATCCTCGAACAGGTCGTCGATCTGCAGCGGAGCTACGGTTTCTCGGTGCTGTTCATCACCCATGACCTGCATCTCATGGCGCAGCTCTGCCAGCGCATCGGCATCATGCTGAAGGGAGAACTCGTCGAAGTGGGCGACGTCCACCAAGTGAGCCAGGCGCCGCTGCACGACTATACGCGCAAGCTCTGGAACGCCATTCCCCAGCTTCCAGGCAGAATGCATCTTTCAGGAGCGCTGGCATGAACGCCGAGGCACATCCGTCCATCGCCGGACCCGTCATTCGGCTTGAAGACATCCGGCGTCAGTTCGGTCCGGTTCACGCACTCAAAGGTGTCTCCTTCTCGCTTTTTCCCGGCCGCGCACTGGCACTCGTCGGCGAATCCGGCTGTGGCAAGACCACGTGCGCCCGCATCATCGCACGTCTCGACAAGCCGACCGGCGGTAGCCTGTTCTTTCGCGGACAGGACCTGACGGCCCGTGGAACGGCGAAGGAGGAACGTCTCTATCGCAAGGACGTGCAGATGGTCTTTCAAGACCCGTTCTCGTCACTCAATCCGGCCTTTACAGTCAGCCATCATCTTGCCCGGCCTCTGCAGCTTCACGGCCATGACACGTCACGGGCTGCCCTTGAGGACGGCATTACCGGATTGCTGGCGAGCGTCGGTCTTGATCCCGCCGTCTCGAAGCAGAAGTTTCCGCACGAACTCTCGGGTGGGCAGCGCCAGCGCGTCAACATTGCCCGAGCGCTGGCTGTCGCGCCGAGCGTGCTGGTCGCAGACGAGCCGACCTCGATGCTCGACGTTTCCATCCGCAAGGACATCCTCGATCTGCTCGCGCGGGTGAAGCAGGAGAATGAACTGGCGATGCTCTACATCACCCATGACATCGCGACGGCGGCACATGTGGCCGAAGAGATTGTCGTGATGTTTGCCGGCCAGATGGTCGAATGGGGCAATACCGAAGCGGTGCTCTCCAACCCGCGCCATCCCTATACGCAGCTCTTGTTATCTGCTGTGCCGGATGGCGGACGGCCGTTCGTGACCGGCGGCAGCGCACGCTTCCTCGAGCAGGCTGAACGCGTCCGCTCGCTCAGCCGTCCCGAATCCGCCGTCATCGAGCAGATCGGTTCCAATCATTTCATGCGCGCGCTCGGCGCTCAGACCTAGGAGGATGTCTTCCATGGATTATCTCRTCAATCTGTCGACCTTGCCGCAGGACACAAAATCAGCCGACGCTATGGCAAAGTCTGGCGTCACCGTCCGCCGCGCGATACCACCCGAATTGAAGCTGATCGTCCGCTGGATCGACGAACAGTTTGGTGAGGCCTGGGCAAGCGAGGCAACGGTTGCGATGACGCGCCAGCCACCGACCTGTTTCATTGCCACGCGCGAAGGCAAGCTCGTTGGCTTTTCGTGTCATGAGGCGAGCGCACGCGATTTCTTCGGGCCGACGGGTGTAGACGAAAGCCTTCGTGGGCTTGGTATCGGCAGGGCACTGCTCTTCGCCAGCCTGAATGACCTGAAGGCCCTAGGCTACGCCTATGCGATCATCGGCGATGTTGGTCCCTCCGCCTTCTACGAGAAAGCCGTCGGCGCCATTCCTATCCCCGATTCCGCTCCCGGCATCTATGCCGGCATGCTCAAGAGCTGATTTCAACCGATCCGAACAGAAAGAAATGACCATGTCCATACCGCGATCTTCAGCCTTGCGGCTCGAAACCATTTGGAATCCGCCTGCCAATGGCAAGGATTTCTCCTATGTCCTGCAGCTCAAGAACTTGGCCGCCGAGCCGCTTTCAGGCTTCTCGCTTTGCGTCAGCGGACCGGGCCGGATCGATCCCGCCGGACGCGTCGAGGGCGCTACGGTTTCGAAAAGGATTTCGAACTTCACCGAATTCCGGCCGCTGGAAAGCTTCGTTCTCGGCACGGGCGAAACCTGGACGATCTCGGTGCATGCGCTGAGTTGGCAATTTCGCCATTGGACGGATGGCGCAACTAGCGCCTATCTCGCTTTTGCTGACGGCAGTACCGTTTCACTGACGCTTGAACCGACACGTTCGGCCGCCAGCAATGCACCGTTGAAGCGCGGCGCCGAGATCTTTCCCGTGCCAACCAGCGTGCCGGTGCAGGTTTCGATCATCCCCTGGCCGAACCATGTGGCCGTCGCCTCGCGGCGACCCTTGCCGGCAGGCTTCACGCTGCAGGCCGAGGATCGGGAGGCGAAGGCTGCAGCCGGTAGCTTCAAAGCGCTGGTCGATCATCTCTTCGCCGTCGAGGGTATCATTCGCTCAGCCGCAGAGGGTGCCGCGGCTGTAACCCTGACGAAAGCTGACGGCTTCGGCCCAGAGGCTTATCGCCTAAGCTTCGAAGGGGAGGCAATCACCGTCGAGGCGAGCAGCCACACCGGCTTCCTCTACGGCCTCATCACGCTCGGCCAGATCTGGCGCGGCGCGCGCCAGCACCCGCGGACCTTCCAGTTCCCAGCATCCGGTGAGATTGTCGATGAACCCTCGATGGGCTGGCGCGGTCTGCATCTCGATGTCGCTCGCCAGTTCTATGGCGAGGCGGAAATCAGGAAGCTGATGGCGGTACTCGCCTGGAACAAGCTTAACCGTTTCCACTGGCACCTCTCCGATGATGAAGCCTGGCGTGTCGAGATCGATGCCTATCCGGCACTGACCGAAATCGGCGCTTGGCGGGGCCACGGCCTCGCCGTTCCGCCATTGCTCGGTTCCAGCCCGGCGCGCACAGGCGGCTATTACACTAAACCGGTCATCCGCGAGATCGTCGCCTACGCCGGGGATCTCGGCATCGAGGTCGTGCCGGAGATCGACATCCCCGGCCATTGCTACGCCATGCTGCAGGCAATACCGGAGCTGCGCGATCCGGAAGAGGCGGGAAGCTATTATTCCGTTCAGGGCTTTCCGGACAATTGCGTCAATCCGACGCGAGAAAAGACCTATGAGGTCATCGAGACCATTTTCTCGGAGCTCATCGAACTTTTCCCCTTCAAGACAATCCATGTCGGCGCCGACGAAGTGCCGCTCGGCGCGTGGTCCGGCTCGCCGGAAGCGCTCGCTCGCTTACGTTCGCTCGCCGGCGATGAGGTTGCCGATGCGCATGCCAAGCGCCTGAATGTCATCACCAACACCCATGGTGCCGACGACATCCATGGCTCGGGTGCGGCAATCCTGCAGGCGGAATTCCTGAAACGCATTCAGAGCTTCCTGGCTTCCAGGGGCTGCACCACTGGCGGCTGGGAGGAAGCGGCGCATGGCGACGTCATCGACAAGTCGAAAAGCTATCTCTGCAGCTGGCGCAATGTCGAGGTCTCCGCCGAGCTTGCCGATCGCGGTTATGAGATCGTCGTTTGCCCGGGACAGGTCTACTATCTCGACATGGCGTTGCGGCCGGACTGGGACGAGCCGGGCGCCAGTTGGGCCGGCACGTCGGATGCCGAGAAGCTCTACACCTTCGATCCGGTCGGCGGCTGGACGGAAACCCAGAAGCAGAAGCTTCGCGGCATTCAGGCCTGCATCTGGTCCGAACCGATGACCGATCGCGCCGTCTTCGATCGGCTCGTCTTTCCGCGCCTGTCCGCGCTTGCCGAAACGGGCTGGACGAAACCGTCGTCCAAGTCGTGGGAGCGTTTCAAGGCGCTCGCCGGGCTGATGCCACTACTCTACGGGCTGCAGCAGTCATAAGCTCGGATTAGGATTAAGGATCATTTTTGCCATCACCGGAGACGGTGATGGCAATGGATGTTCACATCGCTCTCAAGCTGCGAGCTCGAGCGTTGCAGACACGCCGAAGCGAGCTGCGCTGGCAGTCAGTCCTGCTGATCCGGCGGCGGAGCTGCGCATCCGGGTTCGGCGATGCGAATGGGACGGGTTCCCACAGGAGCGCCGGTCGCGCGGTCGATGGTGACGGGATCGATCTCGGTTCCGGTTTCGGCATCGAAGAAACGGGTGACTTCGCCGCCGCCGCGGTGCTTGCGGCCCCAGGCGCCGATCGCAAACAGAACTGGCAAAAAGTCGCGGCCAGCCTCTGTCAGCACATATTCATCGCGCGGCGGGCGCTCGGAATAGCGACGTTTTTCCAGCAGCCCTTCCTCCGTCAGCGATGACAGCCGCCCCGTCAGCATCGTCGGGGCAATGCCGAGGCTCTTTCGAAAATCATCAAAGCGGGTCAGCCCCGCATGAGCGTCGCGCATGATCAGCATGCTCCACGCATCGCCCACGAGCGCCAGGCTGCGGGCGATAAGGCAGGGTTGATCTGAAAGTTTTTTCATGTCGATATCTTTTTGGTAGTGACTTAGTATCGATTTGATAGTAACAGAATGTACACGGATGGTCCATGACAAAACGAAGGCAGAGATGAGCAAGAAAGAACGTGGCATTGCCCTGGTCACTGGGGCTTCCTCCGGCATCGGGCTGGTGACGGCGAAAGCGCTGCGGCGCGACGGTTACCGTGTTTTCGGCACCAGCCGAAGGTCGATGCCCGATACCGCCGACGGGATCACGATGCTGATCTGCGATGTCATCGACGATCAGTCCGTGCAGGGCGTCGTTGACGAGGTTCTAAGCCGGGCAGGGCGGATCGATCTTCTTGTCAACAATGCCGGGATCGGCCTGCTTGGTGGCGCCGAGGAATCGACGACGGCGCAGGCGAAATCCGTGTTCGACGTCAACGTCTTCGGCACCATACGGATGACGAATGCGGTACTGCCGGTGATGCGGCGGCAACGCAGCGGCCGGATCGTCAACCTGAGCTCGATCCTCGGGCTGATCCCGGCGCCCTTCAACGCGCTCTACGCAGCAACCAAGCATGCGATCGAAGGCTACTCGGAATCCCTCGACCATGAAGTGCGCACGCAAGGCATCCGTGTGGTGCTCGTCGAACCGGGCGTCACCCGCACCTCCTTTGAAGAGAACATCACGCGGCCGGACCGGCCGCTCGCCATCTATGATGCGGTACGCGCCGAAGCCGAAAAGCTGATGCGCGAAATCGTCTCGAAGGGTGATGCACCCGAAGTGGTGGCCGCAACTGTCGTTCGAGCCGCCAATGCGCCATCGCCAAAGAGACGCTACACGGCCGGAAAAGTCGCGGGACAGGTGCGCTTTATCCGCCGCTTTCTTCCCGAGTCCTTCGTCGACAGGAACCTCCGGAAATTCAACAAGCTTCCCGACTGAGCCTGCCCTGTCGCTGTGCAGGCTCACCACAGAAACGAAAGTTCGTCCAATGAAAGCATTCCTGATCGATCGCTACAAGAAAGGCGGCGCCCTCAGGCTCGGCCACAGCCCCGAACCGCAACTGCGTGAAAACGACGTGATGGTCGAGATCCATGCCGCCAGCGTGAACCTGCTRGATGCCAAGATCCGGGATGGGGAATTCAAGCTCATCCTGCCCTATCGGCTTCCGCTGGTGCTCGGCAATGATGTCGCGGGCGTCGTGGTTCGGGTCGGGGCGAATGTCCGACAGTTCAAGCCGGGCGACGAGGTCTATGCGCGGCCTGGCCAGGGTCGCATCGGGACGTTCGCCGAATATATCGCCATCGATGCGGCCGATGTCGCGCTGAAGCCCGCCAATCTCAACATGGAAGAGGCCGCATCGATTCCGCTGGTGGCGCTGACCGCATGGCAGGTTCTGGTCGAGCGCGCCAAATTGCAGAAGGGACAGAGGATACTGATCCATGCGGGCTCCGGTGGCGTTGGCACGGTTGCCATCCAGCTTGCCAAACATCTCGGCGCCCATGTGGCGACGACCACGAGCACGGCAAACATCGATCTAGTGAAAAGCATCGGCGCCGACGTGGTGGTCGACTACAAGAAGGACGACTTCGAAAAGGTGCTGAAGGGCTATGACGTCGTGCTGAACAGCCTCGGCAAGGATACGCTGGAAAAATCCCTTGCCGTCCTGAAGCCGGGCGGCAGGCTGATCTCGATTTCCGGTCCGCCCGATCCCGACTTTGCCAGCGAGAACGGCTTCGGCTGGTTGCTCCGGCAGGTCATGCGCCTCCTGAGTTCGGGGATCAGGCGAAGATCGAAACGCCGGGGGATCGCCTATTCGTTTCTCTTCATGACGGCGAACGGCGCTCAGCTTGGCAAGATCACCGCGCTGATCGAGGCAGGCGCCATTCGCCCCGTCATCGATCGGGTCTTCCCGTTCGAGAAGACCAACGAGGCACTGGACTACGTGGAAACGGGACGTGCGAAGGGTAAGGTCGTCATCGCGATGAAGTGAGAGAAGGCCGATGACCACTGCGCAAATATCTTCTTCTCGGCGGCGGCATGGTAGCGGCCGTCATATCCTGACTTGACCAGCGAGCCTCGGCTTAGCCGACCGGCTTTTGCAGAACGTCAAAGCGTGGATTGGTCTCGGAAAAGATCGGCAGGGCAGCGGCACCGAGGATCGCCGTATCCTTGCCGGTCATGCCGATCATGACACGGGGTAACGTGCGCTTCTGGTCGGGGTCAATGGGAATGTGCAGCGGTTCCAGCCGCGCGGCGAGCCGCTGCATCAGCGATGTCGATATGCTGCCTCCAAGCACTATGGTCTGCGGATCGAAAGCCAGTTCCAGAAAATCGACGGTCTGCCGCAGCGGCTGGACCGCCTGATCCAGCCAGGCATCCAGACCTTCGCCGCCTCCGGCAATCAGCGCGTCGAGTTGATCCGGCAAAAGCTCTTCAGCATTCGCAATGCCCATGAACTCATAAGCGACAGTCGGCGACACGTAGCGATCGAGGCATCCGCGCTTGCCGCAGCTGCAGAGCCGGCCATGCGGTTCGACGATGATGTGGCCGATCTCGCCGGCATTGTGCCGGCTGCCCTTGTAGAGATGCCCGTCGAGGAACATGCCGGCGCCGATACCGCCGCCGCCCGCAAGGAAGAGATAGACGAAGCTGCTGAAGCCGCGGGCAACACCGTGCAGGCGCTCGCCGATGGCCGCAGCCGTCGCGTCATTCTCGACGAGCACAGGCACCTTCACGCGCCGTTCGAGCTCGTAGCCGACGGGGAAATCCTGCCAGCCAGGCAGGTTCTGCGGGCTGAGCGATGTGACGCCGCCCTCCGCATAACGGCCAGGCAGGGCCATGCCGAC
Organism: Rhizobium sp. P1_E6; assembly: GCF_056405875.1. Taxonomy (NCBI): domain Bacteria; kingdom Pseudomonadati; phylum Pseudomonadota; class Alphaproteobacteria; order Hyphomicrobiales; family Rhizobiaceae; genus Rhizobium; species Rhizobium sp. P1_E6. Next base: position 10,382 of record NZ_JBFUBG010000079.1, read on the forward strand.
ACCGAGCAGCCTGTTGCGGTCAAAGGAGAACGCTCCCTGCAAATCCTCGACAATGGCCCMGAGGATTGGCATCGCCTGTTCGGGATCGGGATGTTCGACATGACGCTCGATGCGTGCACAGACTGCACCCGAGAGATCGGTCAGCACGCCGCTCGCGCGCTGACGGCCGAGTTCGAGCCCAATGGAATAGGCCCCATGCGGATTGATCGAGTAGGGAATGATTGGCTGGCCGCGGGCAAGCTTCTGCGCTTTCGCAGGCACGAGCAGATGCGAGCGCTGCAATTCCTCAACGATGTTCGAGACCGTCTGCGCCGTCAGCGCCGTCATACGGGCGATCGCGGCGCGCGACAGCGGACCGTTGGTGCGGATAGCCTCAATCACGACACGCCTGTTGTGTGACTTGGCCTGCTCGAGATTGGTGCCTGAAATCGCTTTCATGATGTCTTTATAGAGTTTGAACCACCACCATTGCCACAAGACGACCATGCGGGGAAGGGGAGAAGTGTGCAGTCTTTTCAATGTGATCGCGACGACAATTGATGCCGATTGTTCCAGTCGCTCCTCACATATCACTTTAACGGCGGTGTCGCTGCCATCGATGGGATTGACGACGCCGGACAAGCACGGAATTCCTCTCAATGATTAGAGTTCTGCCATGGAAATCCTAACTCACGGATCGACGATCGCAGGATGAAGTTCTATGGGAGACAAGAGGGCTAACCAATTGGGACGAATCATGAATTTGCGCGTCAGCCAGACCGCGGGAAACGCAGTGCTTTTCGGTGTGCTTCTGATGCTCCTCGGCGACTTCCTGTTTTCGCTGAACGACGCCATGGGCAAATGGTTGGTGGCGAGCTTTGCCGTCGGCCAGGTTCTGGTGATCCGCTCGTTCGGTTCCTTTCTCATTCTTGCCCCGATGATCGCCCGGCAAGGACCTCGCTCGCTCTTTCAGGTCGAGCGCGCTCCCCTGCAAATCTTGCGGGTTATCCTGACGACGGGGGATGTCGCCTTTTTCTATGCCGCAGTTGCCTATCTTCCGCTTGCCGATGTCATGACCTTTTACATGGCCGGCCCCATCTACGTCGCCGCCCTTTCGCACTTCTTCCTTGGCGAGACGATCGGCTGGCGCCGCTGGCTCGCTGTCATCCTCGGTTTCGTCGGCGTGCTGATTGCGCTGAGGCCCTCGACGGCCATGTTGTCCTGGCCGTCGATCTTCGGCCTAATCGGCAGCCTTTCCTTCGCGCTGACGCTGATCCTTGGCCGGCGGCTGCGGCAGACGAGCGATGTGACGCTCGTCACATGGCAGACCGTCGGTGCGTTGGTCACCGGTCTGTTCCTGAGCATCGGTGATTGGCGTGCTGCCTCCGCCCTTGACCTCGCCGGCATGCTGGCGCTCGGCATCGTCGCAGRCAGCGCGCATATGATGATCACGCGCGCGTTGAAGCTTGCCCCGGCATCCCTGCTTGCGCCGCTCCAATACAGCCTGCTGCTCTGGGCAATCGTCCTTGGTTACATTTTCTTCGGCGAATTGCCCGACAGGCAGATTCTGGTCGGCTCGGTCATCATCGTTCTCGCAGGCCTCTTCATCTTCCATCGCAAGAACATCGTTGAAACCACGTCGAAATCTGACGTTCCGCCTGACGGGCACTAAGGGTCGTGCGGTCTTGTGGTAATTTCACCGCCCGGGAGCCCGATTGGCTCTGCGCTCTCATGTATCGAACTCAACTTGGCGTCGATCGCGGTCAGCCGCATCAGATGACGTCGTGACCGAGCCGTCTCTTCCGTGCTTTCAACAGGCGTAAGGACGATTTGATCGTCGAATCTCGGTTCATTCAGTCGCAGCGGGTTTTCACCGCGCTCTGTTGTTGCCTTGAAAGTCATTCCTCGCTTCACGATACGTCGGCTCGTTTGCCATATGAACCGAAGTATGAAACGTGGGTCGTGTTGAAAAATTACCCAAGCAGTGGCGAGCAGCAGGCGCAGACTCTTGGCCTGTCTGTATTGCCAGAACGCGTATTTTTGAGTGAGCGCGACAGCGCTCCTGGCTGCATATCTCGGAACCTGCGGATTTGCGGCAAGCGAGCGCTTTACAACTTCTAAAGCACCTTGGCCCATTCGTACGTGATTGGATGACATATTGCCGGGATATTCTCTGTATCCCACCAGTCGTTCGGGGATGACTTCGATACAATAGCGTGCGGCCAGCCTGAACTCGAAATCGAGATCTTCGCAGCCTCCGATACCTGCTGCTGCGTATGAGCTATCAAACCCACCGATCTCGAGCGCAACGTCCCGTCGCACAAGAAGCGCGCTTCCATTGCCTATATATTTGAAAGTCAGATGCCGGGCATAGATATATCCCCTTGCGACATTGGATGCGCCGGGCCGAATGATCTCGTCGTTCTGATTGATAATATAATGCAACGCATAGACCGCAGCCCACCGCGGGGATAAGCGATTGAGAGCGTTTACCTGCTTCTCGACTTTCGTGGGGTGCCAGAGATCGTCGGCGTCAAGGAATGCCACAAATCGACCTGATGATGCCTCGATGCCGGCATTCCTAGCGGCAGCGACACCGCGGTTCGGTGTAGAGAGGAGGCGGATCCGTGGATCCGTCACCGCGATTTGCTCGACCAGTTTTGCCGTGTCGTCCGTCGAACCGTCATTGACAACAATGATCTCCAGGGCCGGATAGGTCTGGCGCGCCGCGGATCGAAGCGTACGCTCAATATATGTGGAAGCGTTGAAGGCCGGAATGACGACTGAAACAAAGGGCTGGGCGGAATAAAAAGCGTCTCCTCGATCCATTGATTATTCCTGTATCACTGGCGGGACGAGACAGATCTGATGCTTCATCCGGCTGGCAACGGACGATCGGTGGCTGACGATAATCAGTGTTCGACCCTGGTATTCCTTGAGCAGGAGGGAAAGCACGCGCGCTTCGGTCGCCTCGTCAAGCGCATTGGTAGCTTCGTCCAGGAGCAGTATCTCAGGCCGGCCAGCAAGCGCACGCGCCAGGCCGATGCGCTGGCGCTGGCCACCCGAAAGCCTTATCGCCTCATCGCCCAGCCATTCATCGAAGCCGGAAGGCAGTTTCTCGATGAACTCCGTCGCGCAAGCCACATCTGCGGCCCAGCGGATATCTTCCTTGGAAATTTCGCGGCGGAACCGGATGTTGTCGAGGACCGTGCCTTCCATCAATTCGACGTCCTGGCCCGAGACTGAGAGTAGCCGCAGCCAGCTCGATCGTTCGATGGTTGAAAGATCCTTGCCGTCGAGGGTTATGCGACCCTCACTCGGCTGAATGAGATCGAGCAGCATGTTGAGGATAGTTGTCTTGCCGGAGCCGCTTGGCCCCGTCAGGGCGGTCGTCTCCCCTGTCCTGATGGAAAAGCTGACATGGCTGACGGCGGGAACGATGTTCCCTTCATAAGAGAACGAAACATCGTGGAAAACGATCTCCTTCCGCAGATGTTTGAGCTTTTCTCCGCAGGCCACCTGTCTGACATCGTCCGCCTCGGAAATTATCGTCAGAATGTTCTGCACGGAGGCCTCCATGGCATGGAGGCCAAGGATCTGGGAATCGAACTCCTTGATATGCGGTTGAAGCCTGTAAAGAAGAATGGTGGCCGACAACGCCGCGCGGAAGTCGACCGGCAGAAATTGCGAAGACAGAATGATCGTCAGGATCACGCCGAATGTCAGTACCTCGCTCAGAAGTGAAGTTACCGCACCCATCCGGTCGGAACGGGACCATGTTTTACCGGCATCTGTGGAAAGGACATCGAAAATGCTTTCGTGGCGCTTTTCCAGACCGAAGCTCTTCACTGCCTTCAAGGTCTGCAGTGTGGTCCAGGTAAGTTGTGTCAGGTCCTCCATTGCCGCAAGGGCGGTCACACCGACACGCCGATAGGCCCCGGCAAACAGGCCGAGAGTCAGGTTATGGATAACGCCGAAAACAAGCCCGAGTACGGCGATCGGCCATGCCATTATGAGCATTCCGATGCCGAAGATGACGATGGTCCCGAGATTGATTCCGAGGCGGACCAGGCTCGCGTGAGCGGAAGCGACCGCATAGGATTCCGTTGCGATCACATTCATGAGGTCGCTGCGTTCGTAATGCTGAAACCGCTGAAATGGGATCGTCAGGATCTTTGAGTAAAGACGATGTCGGATGCTGCCGCTGATCTGATGGCTGACGATGCTCGCGATGATCGAATTGGCAAAGCCCAGAACGATCCGGAGGATGATCGCGCAGATGAGGATGGTGACCAGCATCGACTTCGATATCGCGGCTTCGAACCCGCCGAAAAGCGCGGGCAGCCCGGCGATTGCAGTGCCGGAAGCAGAGCCCTGTTGGCCGAGAACAAAAACGAGGCTCACAAGGAAAGTGATCCCCACCATTTCCATGAGGCCGCTCAGGATGCCAATCACGATCATCACCGACGTCTTCAGCCGGAGCGACGGCACGAGTTTTAGAAGCTCGCGGAAACGGGCTGCTACGACCAGGTTGAAGGCACCCGTCGGCTTGCCGGAAGCGGATTTTCGCCTCGTCGTCATGCGCCACCCGCGCGTGGCTCGATGAATTCGCCAGTCTGGCCAATAGCCGTCACTTCAAAACGGTGACGGAATGACGTGCCATTCTCGGGAAAAGCGACGGCTGTCGTCCCTTCCCCTATCGGCGGGGCAGGTGGCTTGCCGGTTGCGCGGTCTGGCAATCGATTTGCCAATCGCCGTGCTCGACGTTTGGCTGAACGCCAGACAAGGCGGGCACCGTGAAGGGCGAGCCTCAACGGGAACCGCCCGGCAATTATCGGCGCCAGCTTTCTGACCTGATCATGGTCCTGGCTGGAGAACGCCTTGGCGAAATACCACCGTGCCGTATCGAATTCGGCGGCGGTGGCGGCGGCAGCAAGATGCGGGTAACGTCTCTTGACCTCTGTCATTACCAAGGCATGAGATCTCAGCATGCGACAGGCATTGCTCGACATGTTCCCCTGGGTAAAACGGTATCCGGTTAGAAAATCAGCGGCGGGGGCGAAAGGCAGCCTTTCGGCCAGCGCCAGGTAAAGCTTGTAGTCTTCGCATCCCTCGGCCTCTTGGTCGCGCAGCGACGGATCGTAGCCGCCACATGCCAGAACATCAGTGCGCGGCATGAGCGGCGTACTGCCGTTACCGATAAAATTCTCCCGGACCATGATTTCGAAGACGCCGCCTTTATACAGCACGGGTCTCGAATGGGCGAAAATCACGTCATTCGCGTCAATGGCAGCATACCAGTTGTAGGCGACCCCGCGCCCGCCGGGAAGGCTTGCGAGCGCTCGGAGTTGCAATTCGATTTTGCGGGGATGCCAGAGATCGTCGGCGTCGATCGGGGCGATGTAGCTGCCTGCCGCTTCGTGGATTCCGTAGTTGCGGGCACGAGCCACGCCGCCGTTTTCCTGTTTCAGGACCCTGATGCGTGGATCTTGAAGGCGATATTCGTTTGCCAGTTCGTACGTTCCATCCCACGAACCATCGTCGACCACGAGGATTTCAAGGCGTTGATGAGTCTGGTTCGACACGCTGCGAAGCGTATTCGCGAGTGTTTTCTCGGCGTTGTAAGCAGGAATGATAACCGTGACCAAGGGGAGCGGATCGAGGTTCATGGCTCGCTATCCAATGAAGGCGTCAGGTTGGCCCATCAGCTCGGCAAAGGCCGTGAGGGGGAGGTCACCGCGAATTTCAAGGCGTGGCAGTGACAAGGGGTGGTCCACAGAGCTCGTTCTCGCGGGCTTTGTCGAAAAGCCGATCTCGTAGCCCGCTTGAGCAAGAATGCCAGGCACACGAAAATCGGTAGAACCGAAGGGAAGGGCGATGGACGTCACGGCCTCACCCAGCCGGCTTTCCAGGGCGTCGCGTGAAAATACTGCTTCGCCCAGCAATGTAGTGTTGTCGAGCGAACTTGCCGGCCTGTGAGACTCCAGATGAGACCCGAAACGGATTCCTTGCCGCTGCAGGTTCTGGATATCGCTCCAGGACATCAGAGGTGCCGTATCCCCGTATCCGGCATCCCAATCCGACCTGCCGCCCACCTTATCCGTCACCACGAAGACGTCCGCACTGAACCCGTTTTCAACCAGGATCGGGAATGCGTCGGTGAGAAAATCGAGATAGGCGTCGTCAAAAGTCAGAACGACGGGTCGCCCGCGGATGGGTTTGCCCTCACACAACAGGCTGGTCAGGCTTTCGGCCGTCAGCGCATAATAGCCCTGCCGCCGCAGGAACTGCATCTGTTTACGGAAGGTTTCCGGTGCGACCCGAAAGCGACGGAGTGAGTCCGGCCCGTCGAGCGCAATCCTGTGGTACATGAGCACCGGAACCGAGGTCACGACCTCGTTCGTCCATGCGACCTCGCGGTCGATGCCCGCCGGGCCCCAGATAATGTCTTTGGCGACGTCCGTATCGAGAGGCACACCGTGGGGCTCGATACGCACGACCGGTATTGCCGTATTTCGCTTTGCGAACCGGTGAATGGCATAAAGCTCGGTCTCAACCGTTTCTTCCAGCACAAAGTCAGGAAGGTTTGACAGGACCTCCTTGATTGTTCCCCCACCAAAAGGATTGTTCCAGTCGAAACCGGTCCTGCCGGGCTCGTCGCGCCGGAGATGGGCGTGGGCCGTGACAAGGTAACCGCCCGGCTTCAGGGCACCCGCGATTTTCCGGCATACCTGTTCCAGGCTTGCCTCGTTATCCAGGTAGTAGAGGACTTCCGAACAGACGATTAGATCCTGCTCGGGCGGAAGTTCGGCTTCGACGAAATCCAGGACGCGAAGCTCCACATTTGGAAGGTCCCGGCATCTCTCGGATGCCCTTTCAATCGCGCGGCTGGAGATGTCCGCGGCTGTCACAAAACCGACCTTCTGTGCGAGTTTTGCCGTGAACAGACCTTCCGCGCAGGCAAGCTCCAGGGTTCTTGCGACCCCATCGGGAACAAGGCTCAGCGTCTGCTCGTATTTGACCTGTTCGTAGACTGAGACGTAGTTCCAGGGGTCCGGGCGTTCGAAGAAACGCTCCCAATATTCTTTTTTTGTCGTTGCTTCAGGCAGTACCGTTTGGTGGTCTCCTGCTTCGGGAGACTGGTCCGTCGTCGCGACCGCGGGAACGGCGAGCCGCTGCTGATAGCGGGATTTCGCCTCCAGCAAGCGTGCGTCATTATCCGCTCGTCCGCCAGCTGCAGTTTCGACGAGCGCGGTCAGATGTACCGCTTTGAAGAGATGTTCGATCTGGCGCCGTCGCCCGCTGCGCTGCCGGACGATTTTGCCGAAAGCCCTCCTATTGCGAAGGGCTGCGGCCGTCCAAGAACGCGCATAAGAGAACGTTAAAGGCGTCGGCAAGCAATTTCCGGCCTGCAAGTCATCGATAATGAGTTTGACTTGAGCGCGTAGAGAGAGGTCTCCCCACAAGGGGCCGACATGCGATCCGACATATAGCCCTGCGGCAAAGACGTGCAGGAGCAGCGTATCGGCCTCGTCAACCCGGGTGATCCAGGCGAGCTTCTCGGTGTCGATGGCGGCCACCTGGAGATGGCCGAGTGCGAAGGAGCGAGACATGTCGGGTGCCGAAATTGACCAGACAATCAATTCTTCCATCCGGCGGCCAGTCCCGGGCAGGGAGTGCTGTTCAAGCAATTGTATGAGATCGAGGAAGGCCGGCGTCCAAAGTTCCAGCGAATCGACGAGATCGGCGGCGCGCGCTACCTTCAGACCGATCTGCAATCCATGCAATATCCCTTCGGTCAGGAAGTTTTCGTAACCGGAAGAGTTGGGAAATTCGGGCAGAACCTCTGCAAGCGCGGCAAGTTCGTCTCCCGCGCACAGGTTGACTGAGGCGGCCCAGGTGAGCATTCGCAATTGACCGAGCGCAGGCGCCGTCCATCGGGCGTCCTCAGCATCCGGCGACAGCCCTTCTTTCAAGCGCAGCACTTGCGCGCTGGTGGTGACACGGACGGCATCCCTCAGCATTTTTAGCGGATCACCCGAGAGCGAGCCGGTTTTCATGCGATAGAAGGCAAGGCATCCTTCGACCTGCCGGAACGAAACTCCGGCAAAGGCCATACGGAGCCAGAGATCCCATTCCTCGCAAGTCTGCAGTTGGACATCCAAACCGCCCAATCGGATGAAAAGGTCTCTGGGAAAGACCACCGTATGAATAGCGAGCGCACAGAACGACGAGAATTCCCGCTTTGCCCTGTCGCCTGCGAGATCAGGGGGTATTTCGACACTCAGCATCCGGCCGTCCGGTGTGACACGGCGATAGCTGCAATAGGCAACGATCGGTTGTTGGTCATCGGTCGCAATCGGTAGCATGTTTTGGATAAAAACGGGGTCCAACCAGTCGTCCGCATCAAGCATGCAGAGCAGAGGAGCGGTCGCAAACCCGGCGGCGGCGTTACGCGCCGCGGATGCGCCGGCATTCGCCTGACGATGGATCAGGATCCGGCTGTCGGCTTTCGCAAAGCCTTCGAGCACATTCCAGGTATCGTCTTTCGAACCGTCATCGACGACGACTGCCTGCCAGTTTGACACCGACTGTTTCTGCAAGCTGCCAAGGCAGTCTGCCAGAGTTTCCGCCGCGTTATAAGCGGGGACAAGGAACGATATATCCGGCTTCGGTACGGTTACCATGCCGGCATCTTCCAGCGGCGAAGGACATACCAGGCGCCGTTCAGGCATCCCAATATCTCCTCCCTGAGAAAGAAGTTGTCCGAGGTCGCCCCCTTGGGCAGCCGTTTCCTCAACCTCTGAAGATAATATTGTGGCAAGGCGACCAGGATGCGCCGCAGATTGCCCCGGTTGCCGGTGTTCTGGTACTGCACCAGCAAGGCCGCCACATGGCCGCTCATGTATTGGCGGATCTGCCTGGCGAGCCCCTTCATATCCTTACGATGGAAATGCCAGGAAACCGCCGTCGGTTCGTAGCGACAGGTGCCGCCGTGATGGAGAAGGCGATTCCAGAATTCCGAATCGCCCGAACACCCGGCTGCGCCCATATCCAGCCGCACGTCGAACAATCCGATATCGTCGAATATCTGGCGGCGGAATGCCTGGCTTGCGCCCGCGCCGATCAGCCAGGCAGGCGCCCCGTATGGTGCGCTTTGGCGATAGAAGTCCTGGCCGAAATCCAGACGCCTATAGCCTCTGCCAAATCCCCAATGGGTTTCGAAGATCAGCTGCGCGGGCGTGGAAAGCTCTCCAGGAAGGACAAGGCCGGTGACGCATCCGATATCCGGCTGATCAAAGGCCTTCATCAGGTTCTCCAGCCACCGCTCGTGCAGGACTACGTCGTCATCCGTGAACGCCACGAACTCGGTCTTTGCCGCGCGCACGGCGGCATTGCGGGCGTAGTCCAATCCGACCCTGTTTTCGCGCACATAGGTTGCACCGGCTGCCTCGACGGCCCGACGGGTGCCATCACCGGCTGAGGCGTTGTCGACGACGATTACCTCAGCCGGAGGCAAAGACTGCGTGGGGATTGATGCGAGACATCTAGCTAGTTCGTCCGGCCGATCCTTGGTGCAGATCAGGAGGCTGACGTCGCGGTTCCTGATCGGTGCCCGCATCACGTCCCGAGCGTGTTCGATGGTCTCTGGCAAGACGGCGCGCGCAGCCAGGGCGCCCGGGATTTCTGACCTCTCGATATAGGCCTGACCGACGGGAAGGCCTTCGAAGACGAAGACGACGAGCCCGGCGTCGATCGCCGGGACATTCGCACCGACGTCATCCGACGAAAGATCCAGGTATTGGATAGGCACAGGAAAGACATTGTCTTTCATGTCACGCGGTATGACGTCCCTCATTGCTACTCTCTGTGCCAGATGCCGGTGAACCGTTTAGCGTCCCGCCTTGGCCAGCGGGCGGGAGCCCGCCTGAGCTGCCTGTGCCGTGGCAATTTTCATCTCCTGACTGAACCAGTCCAGTGTCTTTGCAACGCCTTCCTCATAGCTGATCGTGCACGACCATTCGGGCATCACGTAGTTTGCATTCGTCAGATCTGGTCGTCTGTTTGTCGGATCATGCGGCGGTGAGGGCTCAAAGACGATCGGAATCCCGCCCATCAGGCGCGAGACATACTGAGCTACTTCCAGGACTGATATCTCCCGATCGTTCCCGACGTTGAGCGGGCCCCTGTAATCGGTCTCGTTCATCCAGAAGTAACGTGCGAAGCCGTCAATGATGTCATCGACATACCCCCAGCTTCGGGATTGGAGGCCATCCCCGAACACCGTAATGGGGCGGCCGGTCAGGGCCTGGGCGACGAAGTTCGAGACAGCTCGCCCGTCGTCTGGCCGCGTCCTCGGTCCATATACGTTGAAGGGTCGAACGATTTTGACGTCCAGACCCTGCGTGCGCTGCATCTCGAACAGCAAGGACTCCGTGCAGCGTTTGCTTTCGTCATAGGATGAGCGTGGCCCGGTGCAATCGACCTGGCCCTTATAGGACTCCGGCTGCGGTGAGACGAGCGGATCGCCATAGACTTCCGAGGAAGAGGTGAAGCAGAAGCGGCCCCCTTTTTTCAGGAGGTCCAGAAGACGGAAGGCTCCAATGAGATTTGCCGAAATGGTTCTCTTGGGTTCCTTCATGTACCACGGCGGCGAGGCCGGAGAAGCAAGGTGGAATATTTCGTCAAACTTGTCCGACGTCTGAAGCTCTTCCACGTCGGACCGCACGAAGTGGAAGCGGGGGTCCCGGATGTGGGAGATATTCGCCTCGCGGCCAGTCCAAAGATTATCAACAACAACCAATTTTTCGATGTCGGTGCGATTTAAAAGCCTATCGCACAAATGCGATCCGAGAAAACCGGCTCCGCCTGCTACAAGCACTTTCTTCATGACTTCTCCAGCAGATGACATGTTTCGCTTTTCTGGGATTTAGGACTTTGATTGTTCAGTCCGGGGCGAGTGGCGGTTACTTGGGATTCTTGCAACGGCTCTAAATGCAGATCGATGCGCCAAGAATGATCTCCATCCAATGCACCGTTTCAGAAAAGGATATGATGTCCGCCTTCGGCGCACCTCGATGTCCTCGATAAAAGCAACGTAATCGCGTTCTAACTTTTTTGCGCGCTGACCAACACGGACTTAAGTCCGACATCGTTTGCCTCTTCCGGTTGAACCACCGGAACTATTAAAGAACGAGACGGATACGCGACCCCGGCGCATTTAATTCCAGGTTGGCAAGCTTGCCTGCGCCATCGCGAAACAACCGAAATTGCGGGCGATTTCGGATCTGGCCGCGCTTCTGCTCATTTTTACCGATGGAGCCACTTTCCCGATTGACAGAACCACTTCCCTCGCTATTCTATTATAAAAACCGACATAACATAATTGTGGAACATTAAACCGGGAGCATAAAATGAAGACTTTTGTCGCATTCCTTCTCGGCACTGCGCTGGTCGCCTTGCCGACAACCTTGATGGCTCAGGAAAAGGGCGGCGTTATCAACGTCGCAACGATCGGCGAGCCGCCGACGCTTGACCCTATGTCCTCGACCGCCGATCTCGTCGGCATCGTCACGCAGCATATTTTCGAAACGCTCTACACGTTCGACAAGAAGTGGAATGTCACGCCGCTTCTGGCCGAAAGCCTGCCGGAAATCAGCGCCGACGGTAAGACCTATACGATCAAGCTGCGCACCGGCATCAAGTTTCACGATAACTCCGATATGACCTCGGAAGATGTCGTTGCCTCGCTCAACCGCTGGATCAAGATTGCCTCGCGCGGCAAGCAGGTCGCAGGCTTCGTCGACTCCATCACCGCCGTCGATCCGGCGACCGTCAAGATCGCGCTGAAGCAACCCTATGCGCCGTTGACCTCGCTGCTCGCCTTCAACAACTCCGCCGCCATCATCATTCCTGCTGAAAAGCAGGATGAACCGATGAAGGAGTTCATCGGCACCGGTCCTTACATGCTGAAAGAGCGCAAGGCGGACCAGTACATCCAGCTCGTCCGTTTCGACGGCTATAAGTCGCGTGACGGCGAGAGTGACGGTTATGGCGGTGCCCGCCACCAGTATCTCGATGAAATCCGCTTCGTGCCGGTTCCGGATCCGAACACGCGCGTCGAGGCCGCCGTTTCAGGTCAGTACGATTATGTCGACTCGATCCCGGTCGAATCCTTCGACAAGCTGAAGGCATCGAGCGCTTCGCAGCCCGTCATCCTGAAGCCCTTCGGCTATCCCGTCTTCGTCTTCAACACGAAGGAAGGCATTGCCAAGAACGTCGAGGTCCGCAAGGCAATCCGCCAGGCGCTCAGCATGGAAGACATGCTCGCCGCCGCTTTCGGCAGCACGGATTTCTACACGCTCGACGGCGACATTTATCCCAAGCCCTACGTCTGGAATACGGATGCAGGTGTCGAGGGCAATTATAACGTCGCCGATTCAGAAGGGGCCACCGCGGCGGCAAAGAAGGCCGGCTATAATGGTGAGCCGATCCGCATTCTCACCAGCCGCCAGTATGAATTCCACTACAAGATGGCGCAGGTCGCGGCCGAATATCTGAAGGCTGCCGGCTTCGCCGTCGATCTGCAGGTCGTCGACTGGGCCACGCTGACGCAGCGCCGCACAGATCCGAAGCTCTGGGATATCTACATCACCCACAGCCCCTTCCTGCCGGAACCGGCACTGATCGGTTCGCTGTCCCCGAGCTCGCCCGGCTGGTGGGATACGCCGGCGCGCAAGGCCACCGTCGATGCCTTCACTTCCGAGGTCGATCCGCAGAAGCGCATCGCACTCTGGGCCGATGTCCAGAAGGCCATGTATGACGAATTGCCCTACATGAAGATCGGCGATTTCAACGCCGTCTCGGCCAAATCGACCAAGCTTGAAGGCGTCGACCCGGCTCCGTGGCCGTATTTCTGGAACGCATCGGTCAAGAAGTAACGCTCCATCGCAGGATGCCGGTACGCCTGCGCCGGCATCCCTTTTCCATCGTGCCTGCCCGGCACCGGGACAGACTTCATGATACGTTACATTTTCCAGCGCCTCCTCGGCATGATCGTGGTGATGTTTCTCGTCGTCACGATCGTCTTCATCATCGTGCGCGTCACCCCCGGCGATCCGGCGGCCGTCATGCTCGGTCCGGATGCGACGTCGCAGGATATCGCCGATCTACGCGCCAGCCTTGGCCTCGACCGATCGATCGGCGTGCAATATCTCTATTATATCGGCCAGCTGCTCAAGGGCGATCTTGGACAGTCGATTTTCCTCAACATGCCGGTCACCGCGGCGCTGTTCGATCGCGCCGAACCGACTTTCTTCCTGACGATCTTCTCGCTTGTTATCGCCAGCCTCATCGCGCTGCCGATCGGTATCTATGCCGCCTACCGCCGGGGTTCCTTCATCGACCAGGCGGCAACGACGCTCGCCATGTTTGCCGCAAGCATTCCGAGCTTCTGGCTCGGCCTCATCCTCATGCAGGTGTTCGCCGTCCGCTTCGGCCTGTTCCCGGTCTCCGGATATGGCGGACCGGGCTCGACATTCCTCGATCGCATGTATCACCTGACGCTGCCTGCCTTCGCGCTCGGCATCGTCTCCTCCGCGCTCATCCTGCGCTTCACGCGCGCCTCGATGCTCGATGTGCTGGGTGACGATTATATCCGGACAGCTCGAGCCAAAGGCCTGATCGAACGCAGGGTGATCCTCAAGCACGCTTTGAAGAATGCACTTATCCCGATCCTGACCGTCCTTGGTCTGACCGCCGCCGTGCTGATCTCGGGCGCAGTCGTGACCGAGACCGTCTTCGGCCTTCCGGGCGTCGGCAATCTCGTGGTCTCGGCTGTTTTGCGTCGTGACTATCCTGTTATCCAGGGAGCGCTTCTGGTGATCGCCGCGCTCTACGTCCTGATCAATTTTGTGATCGACATGCTCTACCTGCTCGTCGATCCGAGGGTGCGCTACTGATGACGGATATCGCGATCAAGCCGGTCGAAAGCGAAGGCCGCAAATTCATCCGCCAGTTTTTAAAGCGCAAGACAGTCGTCGTTGGCTTGCTCATTCTCACAATTTTCGTGCTGCTGGCGATCCTGGCGCCATGGGTTGCACCCTATTCGCCGTCGAAGCTTTCGATCATCAACCGTCTGAAGCCGCCGAGCGGGACGTATTTCTTCGGCACGGACGAGTTCGGCCGGGATGTGCTGTCACGCACGATCTTTGCGGGCCGCCTGTCTCTGCTCGTGGGCGTCGCGGTCGTAGCACTTTCGGCAGTGATCGGGGTTACGCTCGGCCTGCTCGCCGGCTTCTTCAAGAATCTCGATACGCCGATCGCCCGCCTCATCGATGCGATGATGGCCTTTCCGGACATCCTGCTTGCGATCGCACTCGTTGCGGCTCTCGGTCCGTCGCTGACGACTGTGATCATCGCGCTGTCGATCGTCTATGCGCCGCGCCTGGCCCGCATCGTCCGCGCCTCGACGCTCGTTATCCGCGAACTGCCCTATGTCGAGGCGGCTCAGGCGCTCGGCATTTCGACCTTCCACATCATGACCCGGCATGTGTTGAGAAACCTGCTTTCGCCGATCCTGGTGCAGGCGACGTTCCTCTTTGCGAGCGCAATGCTTGCGGAAGCGGGCCTGTCTTTCCTCGGTCTCGGCGTCAGCCCGGAAATCCCGACCTGGGGCACGATGATTGCCGCTGGCCGGCAATATATCGGCCAGGCCGACTGGATGACGCTGTTTCCGGGTATCGCCATCATTCTCTCGGTGCTTTCGCTGCAGATGGTCGGTGACGGTCTGCGCGATATGCTCGATCCCAAACTTCGAAAGGATCTCTAAAATGACCGGTGAAAAAGCGGGCAAGCCGCTCCTCCTCACCAATATCAGGCCTGTCGGCTTTGGCACTGGCACGCCCGATGGCGCGCTCGATATCCTGGTCGATGCCGATGGCAAGATCGCCGGCCTCGGCCCATCCCTGGCGGCGGCTGACGAYGTGACACGCATCGACGGTAAGGGCGCCTTTGTCTCCCCCGGCTGGGTCGACCTGCATGTGCATATCTGGCATGGCGGCACGGACATCTCGCTGCGCCCATCCGAATGCGGCGTCGAGCGCGGTGTAACGACGCTGGTCGATGCCGGTTCTGCCGGGGAGGCCAATTTCCACGGCTTCCGTGAATATATCATCGAGCCGTCCAAGGAACGCATCAAGGCCTTCCTCAATCTCGGCTCCATCGGACTGGTGGCCTGCAACCGCGTCGCGGAACTGCGCGACATCAGGGATATCGATCTTGACCGTATTCTCGAATGCTATGCCGAAAACAGCGAGCATATCGTCGGCATCAAGGTGCGCGCCAGCCATGTGATCACCGGCTCCTGGGGTGTCACCCCCGTAAAGCTCGGCAAGAAGATCGCCAAGATCCTCAAGGTGCCGATGATGGTGCATGTCGGCGAGCCGCCGGCCCTCTACGATGAAGTGCTTGAAATCCTCGGTCCCGGCGATGTCGTCACCCACTGCTTCAATGGCAAGGCGGGCTCCAGCATCATGGAGGATGAAGACCTCTTCAATCTCGCCGAACGCTGTGCATCCGAAGGCATCCGCCTCGACATTGGCCATGGCGGCGCCTCCTTCTCCTTCAAGGTGGCGGAAGCGGCGATTGCCCGCGGTCTCCTGCCGTATTCGATTTCAACCGACCTGCATGGCCATTCGCTGAACTTCCCGGTCTGGGATCTGGCCACCACCATGTCGAAGCTTCTGTCAGTCGGCATGCCCTTCGACAAGGTGATCAATGCTGTGACCCATGCGCCGGCATCCGTCATCAAGCTGTCGATGGAAAACCGTCTGACTGTTGGTGCTACCGCCGAGTTCACGGTCTTCGATCTCGTCGATTCCGACCTTGAGGCGACCGATTCCAATGGTGACGTCTCGGTGCTGAAGAAGCTTTTCGAGCCGCGCTATGCGGTGCTGGGCAACGAGGCCTTCACTTCCAGCCGTTATGTGCCGCGCGCCCGCAAGCTCGTGCGCCACAGCCACGGTTATTCCTACCGGTAAGACCAGAACTCAAGACATAGCATGACAGGAGTTTGCGTGAACCAGTCTTCCGCCACCGCCGGCCCGCCCGTTACCGCAGGTCAACCCAGCACGTCGCCCTACGAGCGGCTAGCAGCGCTTGGCATCCAGCTTCCGGCTCCACCGCCGCCGATCGCCAACTTCGTCACCCATGTGCAGGAGGGCAACATGCTTTACCTGTCGGGGCAGGGGCCTCGCGAGCCTGATGGATTCATGCATGTCGGCAAGGTCGGCGCTGAGGTCGGCGTCGAAGCCGCCTACCAGCATGCAAAGCTGACCGGCATCAATCTGCTTTCCGTCATGCATGAGGCGCTCGGCGACCTTTCGCGTGTCAAGCGCGTCGTCAAGCTGCTCGGCATGGTCAATGCCGTGCCGCATTTCGTCGACCATCCTGCAGTTATCAACGGTTGCTCGGATCTCTTCATCGATGTCTTTGGTGAGGAGATCGGGCAACATGCCCGCTCTGCAGTCGGTTTCGGTTCGCTGCCAGGAAGCATCACCGTCGAAATCGAGGCCATCGTCGCGCTGAGATGAGGATGCGCATGATTGCTCGGGCCCAACAGATTGAAATTGKAGACACCCATGTCTGAGGACATCCGCACATCGATCGGCCTTCGCCCGGTCATCAACGTTTCTGGCACCATGACCAGCCTCGGCGCCTCGATCGTCGTTCCCGAGGCTATCGCCGCCATGTCGTCGATCCTGCCGCATTTCGTCGAGGTCAACGATTTGCAGCGCAAGGCGAGCGCCGTCATTGCGCGGCTGACCGGCGGCGAGGCGGGTTTCGTGACCGCCTCGTGCTCGGCAGGCATTTCGCTCGCCGTCGCAGGCGCCATCACTGGCAACAATCTGCTCGCCATCGAGAAGCTGCCGGATGTCGTCCCGGAAAAGAACGAAGTTCTTGTCCAGATGGGCCACATCGTGAGCTACGGCGCGCCCGTCGATCAGGCGATCCGGCTTGCCGGGGGCAAGGCGGTGCTGGTCGGCCAGGCGACATCCACCCACCGTTTCCATATGGAACAGGCAATTACCGAAAAGACGGCGGCCGCCGTCTATGTCGTTTCGCATCATGTCGTCGACTATGGCCTGCTGAACCTCAAGGAATTCGTCGAGATCGCCCATGCCAAGGGCGTTCCCGTTATCGTTGATGCGGCCTCGGAATATGATCTCAAGATATTCCTGAAGCAGGGGGCCGATGTGGCGCTCTATTCCGGCCACAAGTTCCTGGGCGGCCCAACCTCGGGCATCGTCGCCGGCAAAAAGGAGCTGGTGCGCAACGCCTTCCTGCAGAACATGGGCATCGGCCGCGGCATGAAGGTCGGCAAGGAAAGCATTTTTGGCGTCATGGCGGCGCTGGAAGCCTGGGAAAAGCGTGACAATGCCGGTATCCGCGCGCGTGAGACGAGCTATCTCAACCTCTGGAAACAGACGCTTGACGGCCGCCCCGGCGTGACCGCACTGATCGAGCCGGACCCGACCAGCAACCCGCTCGATCGCATGCGCGTGATCATCGATACCGACGAGGCCCATATCACCGCCTGGGACCTCGCCGATGCGCTCGGCCGCGGCTCTCCGCCGATCATCGTCCGCGACCACGAGGTCGAGCATCGCTACTTCTATCTCGACCCCTGCAACCTGCATCCGGGCCAGGAAAAGATCGTCGCCAGCCGCCTGGCCGAAGAGCTCGACAAGGCGCGTGCCTCCAACGAGATCATCGCGACACCGATCGAAGATCGCAGCAAGCGTCGTTTCGAAGGCGTGCTGAAGTGGCCGGACTGATCTGATATCCGGGGCGAATTTTAAGGAAGCGATCATGACAGGCATCCAGGCACAATCCATCGCAGCGGCAGAGCCGGTCCTCTCCGTCCAGAATCTGACGACATCGTTTCTGGTCGATGGCGCCTGGAAGCCGGTCGTTCGCAATATTTCCTTTGATGTCGCACCGGCAGAGACAGTCGCTATCGTCGGCGAAAGCGGCTCCGGCAAGAGTGTGACTTCCCTGTCGATCATGCGCCTTCTGCAGTTGGATTCTAGCCGCGTCGAAGGCAAGATCATGCTCGGCGGGCGCGATCTTCTGGCCCTGCCGGAAGGCGAAATGCGCAAGGTTCGCGGCAATGATGTTGCTATGATCTTCCAGGAGCCGATGACGAGCCTCAATCCGCTCTTCACGATCGGCGACCAGATATCCGAGGCATTGCTCTGCCACAGGCCAATGTCGAAGGCAGAAGCCCGCGCCGAGACGATCCGGCTGCTTGAAAAAGTGCGCATCCCCTCGGCCGCCTCGCGCTTCGACGAATATCCCCACCGCTTTTCCGGCGGCATGCGCCAGCGCGTGATGATCGCAATGGCGCTTGCCTCGCGGCCGAAGCTCCTGATCGCCGACGAGCCGACGACGGCACTCGACGTGACGATCCAGGGCCAGATCCTGGATCTGATCAAGATGCTGCAGGAAGAGGAGGGGACCTCGGTTCTGTTCATCACCCATGACATGGGCGTCGTTGCCGAGATCGCCGACCGTACCGTCGTCATGTATCGCGGAGAGCAAGTGGAAACGGGGGTGACGGCGGATATCTTTCACCGCGGCAAACATCCCTATACCCGCGCCCTGCTGTCTGCCGTCCCGGTACTCGGCTCCATGCAGGGCTACGAGCGGCCGCTGCGCTTTCCTGTCGTCAATACGGCGACCGGAGAATCTGACACGCCGGTCGAGACGGCCGATACAGTCGCGGCAGCCGCCCGTCCGGTATTGGAGGTGAAGAACCTCACCAAGCGCTTCGATATTCATTCGGGCCTCTTCGGCAAGCTGACCGGTCGCGTCCATGCGGTCGAGAACGTATCCTTCGATCTCCATGCGGGAGAGACGCTATCGCTCGTCGGCGAGTCCGGCTGCGGCAAGTCGACAACCGGGCGCGCAATCATGCGGCTGATTGAGGCGCAGAGCGGTTCTGTCATTGCCGATGGCAAGGATGTGCTGGCGCTCGGCAAGGCGGGCATGCGCGAGATGCGCAAGACCGTGCAGATGATCTTCCAGGACCCCTTCGCCAGCCTCAATCCGCGTATCCGCGTCGGCGATGCCATTGCCGAGCCTTATCTCGAGCACAGGATGGGTACGGCAAAGCAGGCAAGGGAGCGCGTCGCAGACCTCCTCGCCAAAGTCGGACTGACACCCGACATGGCTTCGCGCTTCCCGCATGAATTCTCCGGCGGTCAGCGCCAGCGTATCTGTATTGCGCGTGCGCTTGCACTGGAGCCGAAGGTCATCGTGGCGGATGAGAGCGTCTCGGCACTAGACGTTTCGATCAAGGCGCAGGTCATCAACCTGATGCTCGATCTGCAGCAGAGCCTCAACCTCGCCTTCCTGTTCATCTCGCATGACATGGCCGTCGTCGAGCGCGTCAGCCATCGCGTCGCCGTCATGTATCTCGGTGAGATTGTCGAAATCGGCCCGCGAGCGGCCGTTTTCGGCAATCCGCAGCATGACTATACCAAGAAGTTGATGGCAGCTGTGCCGGTCCCCGATCCCGACCGCCGTCGCGAAAAACGCGTTGTTGCTAACGACGAGATCAAAAGCCCGATCCGGCCTGTCGATTATAAGATCAAGCCGCTCGGGTACCGCGAGGTATCGCCGGGGCATCTGGTGGCAAACTGAGGGCGGCTTTCGCCGCCACGACATCTATGGCTGCTTCAAGAAAGCCTACGGCATTGGCTCGAAAATCGAAATCGATTTTCGGAAGCCCGATGCTTGGATTCAACGAGTTAGGGCGTCTCTAACAAGTGCGAATGCACGCACCACGCCCTAGTGCCTGGTATCGTCGGCTCGAAGTTGGTCGATCGCTTCAAGCGCTTCGTCCGCCGTCCAGCCTGCGCGCAACGCCGCAGCGACCAAGCGAACCTCCGCCTCCATTTCAAGCCTCAGATAAAGTCCCTCCAGGGCCTCCTTGGCGGTGACCACGTGATCGTCGTGCGGTACAACGTGAGCATTGCGTGAGGTCATAGACACATTCCTCTCCTTCCTCGAGGTGGGTTGTGCTTCTTGTTAGGGCGATAATAGGTTCGTGGTGTCCCAGAGAACGATTACGCGCCTGCGTTGATTTTGTTCCATCCTTTTTGGTGCCGCCGACGCGAGCATCAAGCATTTCTGTTGCGTTCCGGTCCTGTGCCCGTGAATAACACGGCCAATGGACCATTGACGAAATTGCGGTAGAACGACAGACCTCCACAAATCCCGGAGGCCAAGAGATATATGATGCCACATTTGCAGGAACTGATCGACTGGATTATTGCCGAGGGACTATCGACCGATACGATCGAGACCGTTCTGCAGGGTGTGGCGGAGCGGCTGATGGACCTCGGATACCCGATCATTCGTGCGTCGATCGCTATGCCGTCGATTGATCCCGTACAACGCGGGTCTTCGGTCGCATGGTACCGATCGTCCGGCTTTTTGACGGAAGTTCAAGGACATGACGAAGCGGGTCAAGAGTTGTTCCAGCGCTCGCCTGTTGCTTATCTCCTGGCACACGACCTCGATTACGCCCGCTGGAAATTGCCGCCCGGACCGGACGCGCCGCCGATTCCGCTGCTGACGGAGCTAGCCGAGCTTGGAGCCACCGATTACCTGATGAAACTGGCCCGATTTCCCGGGGATACTGCGCTTGCAGGTGTCAGCTTCTCCCTCGCTGTCGATCATCCCGAGGGATTTTCCGATCATCAGATTGCCGAACTGCGGCGGTTGATGCCAGCCCTCACTCTTACCTGTTGCCGGATCGCGACCACACGCGTTGCCACCGACGTGCTCGCGGTCTACACGGGTGCCGGAAGCAGCAGTCGTATCCTAGGTGGCCATATACGGCGCGGCGACGGTACCGCGATCTATGCGGCGATCCTTCTGGCTGATCTCAAGAATTTCACGTCACTCAATGAAAGGCATGCGCCCGAACGCATCGTTGCCTGGCTCAATGAACACTTCGAGGCGATCGGCGCCCCGGTCGAGCAGGAGGGCGGTGAGATCCYGAAGTTTATGGGCGACAGTCTGCTCGCCATCTTCCCTGCCGATATCGACAACCCGGCCGAGGCATGCCGCCGCGCGCTGTCGGCGGCTCGAACCGCCATGGACGCCAATGCTGATGTCAATCGCAGGCGAACGGAAGCGGGAGAGCCAGGGCTTCTCGTCGATATCGTCCTTCACGTCGGCGAGGTCTTTTATGGGAACGTCGGTGCGGCCCGCCGCCTCGACTTCACGGCGATCGGCAGGGCGGTCAATGAAGCGGCGCGCATGGAGAAGCTGGCCGACGAAATCGGCCACAGCCTGCTGGCATCCGCCGATTTCGTTTCGCAGACGCCAGGCCGTTTCGAGAAAGCGGGCATTTTTCCACTCAAGGGCGTCGCTCGGCCAGCCGCGATTTACGCCTGGCCAGATTGACCATTTACTCTATCGGATTCTGCGGGCTTTATCGGGCGGGAATGAACCGTCAGAAGAGCCGACGCCGTGTCATCTGCGCCACCTCGCAGACGTATGTGGCCGCGCATAATACGAGCTTTGCGTAGTGCCCGAACAAGGCC